>JANNZE010000430.1:0-3435 GCA_031410455.1 Chitinophagaceae bacterium
GGCTGTTCCAGCTATTGGGCAAACTGTGAAAGCTGCATGGCAGGAGGGCGCTGCAACAGCAAATGCGAATCTTCTTCCGGGATATGGTACACAGCTCACCAGTATGTTATCGAGTGCAATTGCACTCGGATTTGATGTGTATTCACCAACAGGCAATTCCATAAAAACATACAATCCTGTTACAGATCTTTGGGATGGTATCGCTTCCACTTCCATTAACCTGTATAATAAAAAAGGCTATATGCTTTTTGTTCGTGGCGACAGAAGTGTAACTACTTCCGGGCAAGCCGCAACCTCCACCACTTTAAGAAGTACAGGGACCATTTATGATGCAGTATCTACTCCGCCGGTAACCAGTATTGCAGCAGGAAAGTTTGAATCTATGGGTAATCCATTTGCTTCAGCTTTAGATCCGGATAGAATTAACCTCACCGGTGGAGTAGCGAGGAATTTTTATGTTTGGGATCCAAAACTTACTACTATTGGAATATCTGCCTGGGGCTTAGGCGCCTTTCAGACCATTTCGAGTAATTTTCCTATTCCCGGGTATACCATCATTCCGGCCGGAGGAAGTTACGCCGGAGGTAATACCAATATAGAATCCGGCCAGGCTTTCCTGATGGCAGCACCTTTTGCATCAGGAACAGTTTCATTTTCTGAAGATGATAAAACAAGCGGCAGTAACCTGGTTTACCGTTCAGGCGTGATCAGAAATATAAAAACGAATCTGTTCACCAGTCTGAATCAGGAGTCCGTTTTACTGGATGGTGTTTTGAACCAGTTCGATGATGTATATGTCAATGAATTGGATCTTTCTGATGCGCTGAAAATGAAAAATAATGGTGAAATGCTGAGTATCACCAGGGAAAATAAAGAGTTTGTTTTGGAAAGACGGTCTGTTGTTAGAGAAAAAGACACCATCTTCTATGCAATTTCTGGTTTACGGAACAGGCAGAATTATCATTTCGAAATCTCCGGAGAGGAGATGAACATACCGGGTCTCGAGGTTTTCCTGGAAGATAAATACCTGAACATTCAGACCCGTATCAATTTTGATCAGCCTAACCGCTATATTTTCCATGCAGATGAAAACCCGGCATCTTACGACCGTCACAGGTTTATGCTCATCATTAACCCTGCAAGACCGTTACCGGTTACATTTACCCAAATTTCCGCTGAGCGGTTAACGGATAAGCTGATAGAAGTTAAATGGAAAGTAGAATCGGAATCTAATGTGGCTGAATATACTGTGGAGAAAAGTACGACAGGTAATAATTTTCAGCCGGCAGGAGTTGTAGCTCCGGTACAGAATAATGGCGGAAATGCGGAATACCGGTTTATTGACAGAAATGCATCAGCAGCCATTACCTGGTATCGTATCCAGGCTAAATTCAGGGACGGTAATAAAGATTTCAGTGCCATTGTAAAAGTAAATTCCGGTAAAATCATTCCGGCAATAGAAGTTTTTCCGAACCCTATAACGGACGGAAAACTGAACCTGGCCTTCACCAAAATGAAAGGAGATTATACACTCCGGGTGTTTAATGATGCCGCACAAGTGGTGCTTGATTCCAGAATGTGGATAGATAACGACCAGGAGACCTTGAGTTTCATACTTAATAAAAATATCTCAACAGGATATTACAATTGTTTGATAACGAATGAAAATGGATATAAATTAAATATCAGGATCTTTAAAAATTGATGGTTCATCATTTTCATCACACAATAAAACAATTCCTTTTTCGTAATGATATAGTATAGCTGTAAGTAAATTCCCTTACAGCGGTATCCTTATCATGAAAAATCATAAAGCAAAAAATTCACTGGCAGTCATTATCATGAGCCTGTTCTGGTCGGTCTCATTTTGTCAGGTAACCTTAACCTCACCCAATTTTACAGGTGCTGTTTGTACGTATCCAAGTGATTACTTCACCATACCAGCGATAGTAATTAATGAAGCAACAACACCTGCAAAAGCAAGTTTTGCTATAGGTACTAATGTTACAATCGAGATTGATGCTCCTGCAGGGTTTGTGTATGAAGCAGGCAGCGGAACAGTTTCTTTTACCGCCGCCCGTGATATCAGTGCTGCCGGAATTACAGTGGGCACAGGATCTGTTACGATAACATTTACAGTAACAGGAATTACAAAACTGGATAAACTGATCATGTCAGGAATCCGGGTAAGGGCTTTATCTCCTGCCACGGGTTCTTTCATAAGAACAGGCGGTACGGCTGTTATCAGCGGAGATTTTACCGGAAATGTTTATGCCATAGCCACGGTAAACGGAATCAATGGAATTAAATCTGTTGGGCCGGCTCCTTCAGATTATGCTACCATAACTGATGCACTGAACACATTACGTTCAAGAGGTGTTTCAGGAAATACTATTTTGGAACTGAAAGCAGATTATACTTCAGCAGGTGAAACTTTTCCTCTCAATTTCCAGGGACTAACCTGTCTTGATGCCAGCAGAGTACTTACTATCCGTCCGGAGGCAAATGCTACAAACCTTCATATCACGTCTTCCAATATTACCGCAACCATCAATTTCAACGGAACAAATTATGTTACTATCGACGGCCGTGCAGGTGGCACCGGTGTAAGCCAGTTAACGATCAGTAATACGGTTGTTTCCGCAACGGCTATTCAATTCATTAATGGTTCAGGTAATAATCAAATACAGTATTGTAATCTTAAAAGTGTGAACACCGGCAATAAGGGTGTGATATTATTCGGATCCAGTACAGCTGTTGTAGGCAATTCAAATAATACCATACAAAATTGCGATATCGGCGCAGGTGCAACAAGTCCTAATAATGCGATCGTTTCTGTTGGAACTGCAGGAAAAAGCAACAGAAATATAACCATAAGCCAGAATCAGATACATGATTATTTTAACCAGACACTGGATTGCAGCGGTATACTTATGATGAGCAATACCGATTCCTGGACGATCGATGCCAATAGTTTTTACCTTACTTCTGTTAAGAACTTCACCGCAACAGGTGCAGCCTGGTCTGCAATTCAACTCAATAATAAAACAAATGGTACCAATATCCAGATCACCGGAAATTATATCGGCGGACAAAGTGCAAACTGCAGCGGAAGCCCTTTGACCATTACCGGTAAAGGAAGAATCCAGCTAATTGAAATCAATGCTGCAAACGGAACAGCTTCAGAAATCCAGGGTAATACCATTACCAATATTAACTTCAGCACCAATAATACAGGATTACAATCATTCATACAGCACCTGGGTGGTTCATTGAATATCGGAACATCCGTACCTAATAACCTGGGAAGCCAGACGCAAAACAATGCGGTGATTTTTGATATGTCAGGCGCTGCATCTTCGTCACCTGCAACCATTTCATTAATCACTTTAGGATTGACTAACATTGTTTCAGGAGTAGTTACCTGTAATAAAA
>JANNZE010000431.1:0-1983 GCA_031410455.1 Chitinophagaceae bacterium
GAAACTTGTTTCATTTTATTTAGTTTTTAATTTTTGCCTACTCAATTCGCTTTTGGGGATGCCCGTTTATATTTAGTTTATCAAAGTTAATTTCTTGCATTAAGTGATTGACCCTGCTCGGCGGAATATTCAACCGATTTATAAATGTAAATTAAATTTACTCTCTACCAAATGCAGTCGTTGAAAATTGATAACTGTACGAGGATAGGCGGAATGTTGAGCGGAAATTTTAGACACACTTTCAAGCTAGTAAACATTAAGCGACATTCCTGCCGGGGTGTCTTTTACAAGTCTCCAAAATCTAAATGAAGTAACATAAATTTTTTCAGTAAATAAAAAGAACCAAGTGTGAATGTTCGTATCAATTAAAATGTTTGCTAACGAACGAAGCTTGCCGAAGTGCAGCAACGTTCACTTCCAAATATAGCGAAAATGTTTGTGCGGCATTTCGTCAAGTGTAATGTTAGCGGAAGTAATTGTTGGAAGTGCCAAAAATAAAAGTTCAAATATTATTTTAATTTTGCCTAAACCTATAAAAACATCTCTATGCGACCTCTAATATCTACCACACAGAAAGGCATTTTAAAGAAATTTTTACAGATAATAATGCTACTATTCCCGGCAGTTATTTATTCCCAGCCTGCTCAGCTCGACACCACCTTTAATATAGGTTCCGGTGCGAATGCCGGAATTAATGAACTCACAATTCAACCGGATGATAAAGTAATTGTGGCCGGTGTGTTTGTAAACTTTAACGGCACACCAGCAGGCCGTATCATCAGGCTGCTGCCCGATGGTGGAATTGACAGCACCTGGATTACCTCTGCCGGAGGAGCAGATTTAGATGTACGCGGTATGGCCCTGCAACCTGATGGCAAAGTACTGATCGGTGGAATTTTCGATTTGTACAATGGAACTACAGTTAGCCATCTAGTGAGGCTCGACTCAGTTGGAAACATAGACTCTACGTTTGTGGTAGGTACCGGACCAGATAATGAAGTGCAGGGAATCACAGTAAATACCAACCGGGCAGTTATTCGTGGATTTTTCAGTAACTACCAGGGAACACCTGTACCCAGCTTTGCTGTATTACAAATGAATGGCTCTTTAGATCCTTCTTTCATCCTCCCAACCGAACCTTTTCTTTCCGTTAGTGATTTTCATATACTTTCAAATGATCAGTTGTATCTCGGTGGTAATTTTACAACCTATAATGGACAAACAGTAAACCGCATTGTACGGCTTCTTCCCAATGGAAGCATTGACACTACTTTCAATACCGGATCAGGATTTAATGCAATGGTGAGGCGCCTGCTCGTGCAGGATAACGGGGATATATTAGTGGCAGGAACTTTCAACACATATAAAGGATCACCTGTATCCAGACTCATAAGGTTACGACCCAATGGCGACAGAGACACGAGCTTTAACGCAGTAGTACCTTTGTTAGCTACACTCGATGCATTGGCTATTGATACGACAGGACGTATCTACATTACAGGCTCGGACGCAGGTACTTTATTTCTAAAAAGACTGTTGACTGATGGAAGCGAAGATGCCGGTTTCAATACCGGCACCGGTTTTAACGGCAATATAACGCAACTTGCCCATCAAAGTAATAACAAGTTGCTTGTTACAGGCTTTTTTTCACTCTACCAAAACCAGCAGTCGGGCAGAGTTGCGCGAATGTTTACAAACGCTTCCATTGTTAGTACAGAAAATATTTTTACACAAGACAATGTGACCATATATCCAAATCCCGGCACTGATAAATTTTATTTCAGAATAAAGAATGCCAGGTCCGGAGAAATTCAATTAAAAATAAGGGATATAGATGGAAGGCAGATTTATGAAGGTAAATATAATACGAATGAAAATATAAGCATTACGTCTGCAGGTTGGTTGACGGGAATTTATATTGTGGAAATGCTTAACCCCAATGGTGATAAGAGTATGCTGAAGTTGATGAAGCTGTAAACTTTA
>JANNZE010000432.1:0-5222 GCA_031410455.1 Chitinophagaceae bacterium
GGAATATAAGACCCAATGCAAGGAAGAAGGCAAAATAAGTATTGCCGGAACTCTCTGCATAATCACGGGAGGCGCCGGAAAGAGATGTTCTGAAACTGTCATCCAGCACACTGTCCGCAATGGCCTGGATCTCTTTGATGCCATCACCTATGGTCTTACCTTCAGCAACACCTGCAGAGATGGTGGCTGACCTGTACCGGTTAAAATGATACAAAGTTGGAGGTGTAACACTTTCTGAAATATTCAGAAGGTTTGATAAAGGAATGGCCTTTCCATCTTTATTGGTTACAAAAACTTTTTCAAGATCTGACGGATCATCACGATTAATTCTTTCCACTTGCCCCAGAACCGAATATTGCTTTCCTTCCTTTGTGAAATATCCCATCCGTTGATTGCTCAATGCCAGTTGTAAACTTTCTGAAATGTCCTGCACGGTCACACCCAGTTCACTTGCTTTCAGCCTGTCGATACTGATGCGGATTTCAGGCCGGTTGAATTTAAGATCTGCATCCACACCGGTAAGAACGGAACTTTTCTGAGCTGCTTCCAGCATTTTCGGCAATGCCGCACGTAATTTTTCTGAATTCACGTTCTGTAATACAAAATTCACGGGCTGGCCGCTTCTGCGGTTCACCTGTATCGTTTGATCCTGTACTGCAAAAGATCTTCCTTCATTGAAACGCGGTAATTTTTTGTTCACCCAGTTTACAATATCCTGCTGACTGCGTTCTCTTTCACCCGGATTTACCAGAGCGATTCTTACAAATCCTGAATTGGCGGATCCTGAACCGGTGAAACCCGGCGCAGTCATACTGGTGATGTATTTTTTTTCAGGCAATGAATCCACCAGGAAAGTAGTTAAACGATCCATGAATTTATCCATGGCATCATAAGATGTTCCTTCCGGTGCTGTTACCTGCAAACGGAACTGGCTCTTGTCTTCCATGGGTGCTAATTCCGACTGCAACTGGCTGCCTAATAAAAAAATGATGGCCACGCAAACCAGAATGATCGGTATCGCCAGCCATCTTGCCCGCATAAAACGGGTAAGTCCGTTTCTGTAGCCATTTTCCATTCTTCTGAAAAAAGGTTCTGAAAAAGTATAAAAACGTGAATGTTTAAAGGTTTTACGCGACAATTTTACATTCAGCACCGGCGTAAGCGTCAACGATACAAATGCGGAGATCAATACAGCGCCGGCAACAACGATTCCGAATTCACGGAACAACCTTCCTACAAATCCTTCGAGAAAAATGATTGGCAGAAATACAACGGCCAGCGTGATGGAAGTGGCAATAACGGCAAAATAAATTTCCTTCGAACCTTCTCTCGCAGCCTTCCACTTTTCCATTCCGTCTTCCATCTTTTTATAAATGTTTTCCGTTACTACAATTCCATCATCCACCACCAGGCCGGTTGCCAGTACAATGGCGAGAAGTGTTAAAACGTTTATCGTAAATCCACATAAGTACATGATAAAAAATGCACCGATGAGTGATACAGGAATATCGATCAACGGACGAATAGCGATCAGCCAGTCACGGAAAAATAAATACACGATCAGCACCACCAGGATGAATGCAATGATGAGGGTCTCTTTTACTTCACTGATAGATTTGCGGATATTTTCTGTTTGATCTGAAGCCATTTCCATCCTGATATCCGGAGGAAGATCTTTTCGTATTTCTTCAATACGTTGCTGCACCTCATTGGAGATAGCAATATAATTTGTGCCGGGTTGCGGAATAACAGCAATGGCAATCATAGGCACATTGCTTTCTTTCAGAACACTTTCTTCATTTTCCGGACCCAGTACAGCCTCACCAATATCTTTAAGGCGAATATCTGTTCCATTTATATTTTTAATGATGAGGTTATTGAATTCGTCTTCTGTATTCAGTTTACCGAATGTACGGATACCTAATTCGGTGGCGTCTCCGCTGATCTTTCCGGAAGGCAATTCAACATTCTCCCGGAGCAATGCATTCTGAACATCTTTTGGTGTGAGGGAATACGCACTCATTTTTGTTGGATCGAACCAGATGCGCATGGCGTATTTTTTTTCGCCCCAGATATTCACCCCACTTACGCCTTGTACGGTTTGAATTCTCTCCACGATATTGTTATTTGCAAACTCAGTTATTTCGAGTGGGTTGCGGATATTGCTTTGCAACAACAGGATAATTACGGGGTCGTTGCTGGCATCTGCTTTACTTACTACTGGTGGTGCATCAAGGTCTGTTGGGAGAGAACGTTGTGCCTGGGAAACTTTATCACGTACGTCATTGGCTGCTTCTTCCAGATTTATTCCAAGGTTGAATTCTACCGTGATGTTGCTGCTTCCCTGTGAACTATGTGAACTGATGTTTTTAATTCCTGCGATGCCATTCACTGCTTTTTCCAAAGGTTCTGTGATCTGCGTTTCAATGATCTCGGCATTGGCGCCCGGATAGGAGGTACGCACATTTATATTAGGTGGATCCAGTGCGGGATAATCTCTTACGCCCAAAAATTTATATCCGATCAGCCCGAATACCACAATAACAATATTGAGTACAATGGCCAGTACCGGTCTTCTTAAACTGAGTTCAGAAATATTCATTTCCTAATTTTTTGCCGAGCTGCTGCTCATCTTGTTCAATATTACTTTTGCTTTCGGCTTAAGGCTCATCAGCCCGGTAGTGATGATGGTATCACCCGCTTTTAACCCAGACAGTATTTGTACGGTTGATGAATCGCGGATACCTGTTGTTACTTCTTCCATTGACACCATTCCATCTCTGTAAACCGCCACCTTCTTGCCCCTGGCCTGCGGAATAATGGCCTGGCTTGGAATTACTATGGCATTTGCATTGGGTTCAAACTGAATTTTCACTTTTGCAAAAGATCCCGGTAACAATTGTTTGTCTTCGTTGGTAACGGTGCAACGAACACTTAAACTCCTGGTTTCTTCTGTAATTCCGGCTTCTGTGGCCACCACTTTCGCTGTATATGTTTTTGGATTTCCTTCTGCTGTAAAATAAACGATCTGCGAAGGACGCATCATCACGGCATATTTTTCCGGTAAGGTAAAATCCAGTTTCAGGTCGCTGTTCTGCCTGATGGTGGTGATTACGGTTACAGGGGAAACATACGCACCAGGACTTACCATTTTTAAACCCAGTGTTCCCGAAAAGGGAGCACGGATCTCTGTACGCATGATGTTACTTCTCACGATCTCCATATCTGCTTTTATATTGCTGGATTGTAAAACGATCATGTCATATTCCTGGCGGCTCACCCCGTTTATTTTTAATAATTCATCATAACGTTTGATCGTTTGGTCCTGCACTTTAAGCTGAACGGATAATTTATTGAGTTGCGCTCTCAGATCGCCATCATATATCTTGGCGATCAATGTTCCCTTACTTACAAATTTCCCTTCTGCTGTATTCAGGTAGGTCATTCTGCCGGAGATCTCCGGATGAATTTCTGTGGCTTCATTGGCTATGATAGAACCGGGGATCTCCAAATTTTCAGCAACGGATGAGGTCTTTACTATATAAGCATTTACCCGGGGAGGTGGTGGCGTTTTCTTAACATCAGTTGCGGAAATTTTTTCCTTTTGTTTACAAGCGCTGAAAAAGATACCGGTTATTATCAGTATCCGGAAAATGCCATTCAGGTTTCTACAATTCATAATAATGTTTCAACAATAAAAATACCCTATGGTTGGGGAAAATGATATTAAAATAATGATGACCGGTAACATACATGAGCCTGCTAACTACAGACAGACAGCAGCTGTTTAATCTGATTTGCCTTGTGAATCAGTTCCTGTTTTTCTACGCTGAGTATAGTTATATGTCCCATTTTTCTACCGGGTTTTGTTTGTTGTTTGCCATAAATATGTACGAATACATTATCCATTGCAAGAATTTCATGTAATCCTTTATATATGGGTTCACCAGTAAATCCTTTATCTCCTACGATATTCACCAGAGCTGCAGGCAGAATCAGGTCGGTATTTCCCAGGGGATACCCGAGTAAAATTCTCCAGGCCATATCGAACTGGCTGCTGTAACAGGCTTCAATCGTATGATGTCCGCTGTTATGCACTCTCGGTGCAGTTTCATTAACAAGAACATTGCCTTCTGTATCCACAAATAATTCTATGGCAAAAATTCCGGCACTTTTTAAATGTTTCACCACCATAAGCGCAATGGCTTCTGCTTTCCAGAATATTTTCTCTTCCAGTTTTGCGGGTGTTATCTGGTGACTCAACTGGTTCAGCTGTGGATCAAATACCATTTCCACAGGCGGATAAATTGCAGTTTCTCCTGTACTGCTTTTTGCAATGATTACAGATATCTCCTGTTTGATGTTCACCATTTTTTCAAGAACGGCCGATTCATCAAAACCCAGCTCCGTATCTTGTAATGTGCGTATGATCTGAACACCTCTTCCGTCATACCCACCGGAAGCCAGTTTATGTACTGCAGGGAAGAAAGATGGATGACTGTTCAATTGAATTTTACTATTTGTTACCACAAAATCAACAGTAGGTATCTCATGTGCTTTGTAAAATTCTTTCTGGAGTATTTTATTCTGGATCGTTCTTAATGTAGCAATATCCGGCACAATCGTTATGCCTTCTGACTCCAGTTTTGCGAGGGCGTCTATATTTACATTTTCTATCTCAATGGTAACGATATCGCATTTTTTTCCAAAATCATATACAGCATCGAAATCTGTAATATCTCCTTTTATAAAATGATGACAAAGATGTGCTGCGGGACAACCTGCATCATTTTCCAAAACATAAGTGATCACCGGGTAATTTGCACCGGCCTGTAATAACATTCTTCCCAATTGTCCTCCGCCTAATATGCCTACTTTTTTCATAATGTGATGCTTGTATTGTGGAGGGTTTTGCAAATATAGATTGATGCCCCATAAAACCTGCCTTTTTTGTATCTTCGTAACTGCTGAAAAACGAAATTACCCAAACCTTTTATTATCTCTAAAATACCTTTTTATGTCTACAACCACCTTATCACCATCTGTAGCACCGGGTGTACAAAACGATTTTTTACCGTTACACGGAACAGATTATGTGGAATTTTATGTGGGCAATGCAAGGCAGGCTGCGCATTTTTACAAGACCGCTTTTGGCTTTCAAAGCCTTGCGTATGCCGGTCCCGAGACCGGCGTTAAAGACCGTGTAAGTTATGCCGTAAGGC
>JANNZE010000433.1:0-3353 GCA_031410455.1 Chitinophagaceae bacterium
CCTGTAAAAAAATTTAAGTGGAAAGTTGGATTTTAAAACGGATATGCTCTGAAAAATTATAATTTAATAAACTCCAGTTTTTCATTTCTGGCCGGATTATCATCTTTTACTTTAATGGCTGTGCCTGTTTTCTCCACGATCAGCCAGTCGTCATTAAGATCTTCAAAATCAGTGATTGTTCCAAAATTAAGGATCAGTTTAGAAGAAACCAGTGACCAGGTGCCGGTAACATTGTTTGTGCCGTTAGATGCTGTTACCACACCACTGCTGGCAAAAACGAAAGTAAAACCATTGAATTTGTATTTATATAACAACGGTATCAACAAATAGTTGCTCAACTGGGAAAAAACGTTGTTGAAAACGTGTTAAAGAGCAATGAAATTTAACTGCCCAGCCAGTTTTTAAATGCAGCGGATCTTTCTGTACTTACAATGGTTTCTATTTTAGAAGCAGGATTCAGTTTGATGAGCACACGGCTTTTGGTTATTCTGTATGGATCTTGCTGATACCGTTTGAACTACAGATTGTGCGTTTATATTAGCAAATTAACTCAAAATGGAATATTGATTCTGACTAACATCAATTTTTGATATTAAAAATCAGGAAATAAAAACATAGAACATAAGCCCTTCATTTAGCAACGCTCAAGTTTGGAGTTGTACTATTTTTCGTACACAATTATATCTGATACAGAGAGTGGATTTAATTGTTTATCGGAAGTAAATAAAGGAATTTTTAAAGTTAATGTGTTGCGGCTCCCGCCAATGTATAAAATACAGCATTCGTATTTAACAATAAACTATTGCCATTCATTGCGAAATAGTACTTCTGATCATTTTACATTTTTTGATCGTACGAACAATTCACAGAAATTTCAATGGTTTCTGCGATATTATCTTTCACCAGTTTGGGAACAGAGATCGCATAATCCGCCAGTTTGATTTTAAAAACTGAAGTTGCAGATATCAGCCCGTTTTTTACAATGACCATCCCGGGCGCTGCAATATTTTTTGTTACACCATGGAGCGTCAGATCTCCTTTTACCACAACATTATAATTGCCATCCTTGTTAAGATCTATTTTAGAAAGGTCTGTGATTTTTCCTTTGAAAATACTTTTAGGAAATTTATCGCTCTCTACATAATTTTCATTGAAATGTTCTTCCATTAGGCTTTTTTCAAAATGAAAATTTTTCACGATCACCGAAAACTGCATATCTCCTGTAGAAATATTAAGAACACTCATTACCTGGTTATTTTTGGCAGATATATTTTCCAATGGTGATTTGGAGAAGAAGGATACATTTCCATTTTTGGTAAAAACTTTCTGTGCATTTGCACTTACGGTTGTAAATAAAACGGTTAAAGCAAGGATGATGATTTTCATACTATATATTTTTAATTATTGGATACAAAGGAGCGCAATCAATTTGTAATTTTGTTATGTTACAGTCGCTGAATTTAGATGAATTTTTAAGCAAAACAAATACAATAATTTTCTTGATTGCCATAGTTATTGAATTATAAATGCTCTTGTTACATAAACATCACCTTTTAATCCCAGGTCTTCATCGCCCTGGCCGATTCCGCCGCAAATGCCTTTTACAATAACGCGGTTACCTGTTTGTAAAGAAGAGGGTTCCTCTAATGTACAATTCACAAATGCACTCTCTTCATTGGTGTGTAAAAGTAGAATTTGTGCTTTTTCATTGTTGCTTTGTATCCTTTCAACAATACCGGTCACCTGCACTACCTTATTGTTATACAATTTTTGTGCGGTAGTTGAATCTTTTTTAAAAGTTTCATAAATATCTTCTGCTGAAACATTTATAGCATTTTCCGAATGAACATTGATTGGACCTTTGTTATACATGAACCAGCCGATGCTTATACCTACTACGATTAAGCCAATGATGCTGATAATGATGACATTTTTCGTTTTCATTTTAAACGATTTTAGGCTAAGCTAAGTGTAAAATAATAGCTATGGAAGTATTTATAGCTGAATTGAAAAAAATATACACTGGACGGTATTATCCGGCGGCTGAAACAAATTTTTCAACGGGGATCCTGTTGCTGATGCTTTTAGCCAGCGTCAATTCATCTGCAAATTCCAGTTCTCCTCCAAAGGCAATGCCTCTTGCAATGGTGGTGATCTTTACGGTAATATCCTTCAATTTTTTACCTATATAATAGATTGTCGTATCTCCCTGGATATTCGGGTTAAGGGCAAAAATAAGTTCTTCGGGTTTTTCATTTTCGATCCTGTGCAGTAATGATTCAATGTTCAGCTGGTCTGGGCCTACACCATCCAAAGGAGAAATAATGCCTCCCAGTACATGGTAAATACCGTTGAATTGCTGTGTACTTTCGATGGCGATCACATCGCGTATATTTTCCACCACACAGATGATTTCCTGCTTACGCATCTTATTGTTGCAGATATTGCAAAGATCCTGGTCAGAAATGTTGTGACAGCGTTTGCAAAAGCGAATCTGTTTCCGCATGGTGGCGATTGTTTCGCTGAAATGAGAAACCTGCATTTCTTCCTGTTTAATCAGGTGTAAAACCAGGCGTAAGGCTGTTTTTCTTCCGATACCGGGAAGTTTTGCAAATTCGTTCACTGCATTTTCCAATAAAGCCGAAGAAAAAACCATATGCAAATGTAATTACAGCCGCTGAGGATTGGAGTTTATCTTAAAATTTTATATCTCTTTTTATCAAAGCCGGATATCTATCTCATTGTCCCAGTCTGCCTTAACAGAAAGTTTCATTTTCAATAACTGTGCTCTCTCCGGTTGTTTTTTCAGATCATAATTTCCGGGGTCCCAGCTGCCGTTTTTATTTGTATCATATAAGATGCGGATATCATAATCGGAAGGCAATACAAGATTATTTCTCCATTCATTGCCGGTAAGCGGTGACGAGATCATTATTTTATCGCCCTGTAACAGTTGCAAAACAGGATTCTGTAAAAAATCAACATTGGTGAAACGCAATAAAACGCTTCCGTAGGCTTCTTTGTTATTGGCCGTAAATTTTAAGGTATCAGTTTTTGATAAAGTATTATTCAGGGAATCAGAAATATCCTTTTGTATAATCAGCACATATTTTGATCCTGCGATCCAGGCGGGTTGAACAGATACAATTTTTGAAGTACTGTCAATGTTTACTGCAGCATCCGGAACAGGTTGATAAGCAGAGTCAGTTAATACGAAAACATTTTTCTGAAAATTTTTCAAAGGATTGCTGAAGCTGATCTTTAATGGCTGAAGGATATCGAGTTTTTTACCAGCGAGATTTGTAGTATAAGATAATTTCTTTTCGGCTGTTGTTTTAGTTGTAGCGCCGGTG
>JANNZE010000434.1:0-7433 GCA_031410455.1 Chitinophagaceae bacterium
CAATAGTTGTTTCAAAATAATGGAATGCAATGTTGTTATGCTGTTTAAGCGATTCACTTATTTCATAAAGATGGGTGAAAGGAGAAAGTTATTTTTACAATGAAGTGCAGCGGATCAAAGCAACTATCCAGCGCATCAACAACGGGAAGAAATGGCTGATTCTTATAGATGAATTGTTTAAAGGAACCAATGTGCAGGATGCCATGAAGTGCAGCATTGCCGTAGTGGAAGGTTTTATCCGAATGCACAATTCCATCTTTATCCTGTCAACCCATCTTTATGAAATAAGTGAATCGCTTAAACAGCATAACAACATTGCATTCCATTATTTTGAAACAACTATTGAAAATGACCAGCTGAAATTCAATTACCAGCTGAAACCGGGCATCAGTAATGATCGTTTAGGTTACCTGATCTTAAAACAGGAAGGTGTGGTGAAGATGTTGAATGAGTTGTAGGTTTTCTGATGCCTGTTATACCTGCTTCCGTTGTACGGAAGGATCAAAACCATTTGTTTAATAAAAATTTCCAATAAAAAATCCCAATAAAATCGGGCTGCTTCAATTTGCATTAAGTGACCGACTTCGTCGAACACTTGCGCTAGACTGTGCTTAATGCTATTAACTGCCACTATCCTTTTTTGGCGCAACAATAACTGGTGTAGGCGTTACGGTTTGAGTAGTAGGTTTTTTTGCAGGTGAATTAAGTGGTGCGCCTACTTCTATGTCGCAACGATGTCCTGCTTTTCCATGTGGCGGATTCATACCAGCAGGCGTCTCTGTAGAAGTTGTTGTTTTTTGTAAGGCAGTTGCGGTGGACTGTACAACAGGTGTGGAGTTCTTGGAAACTGATGGATTAACTGGTTTTGTTACAGGAGAATTCAAAGGTAAGCCCACGGCGATGTCACAACGGTGATTCGGCTCCCCGTGAGGCGGATTCATTCCGGTTGCTGTAGTTGTTGAAGACACCTGGTTTACTACTTCTTGTGGCAAAGTGGTTGTCACTGCCTGACCGCTGACTGGAACAGAAGTACCTTGGTTTACCAATTTTAAAGAATCTGAAGTTATTATACCAGATTTTGATGAATCAGTATACGTCAAATTTGGATCATTACCCGGCTCCTTAACTGCACATGCACTAAAATAGCAAACAACGAAAATATATGCTCCTGTAATAATTTTCTTCATGGTTTCTTTTTGGCCTTTATATTTCTTAATCCTTTTATTTAATTAATCTCTAAATTATTCAATATATCGCGACAATTCAAATCTGATCTGATTTTCCCTTGAAATTGAATAATATGGTCTGTTTCCATCAAGAGTATTTGCAAAACTTAATGGCGCAAGTGTTCCGAAGAATCAACTGATGCCTGTTATTCCTGTTTCCGTTGTACGGAAGGATCAAAACAATTTGTTTAATAATAATTCTCTAATATAAAATCTCGATACATTCGGGCTGTTTTAATTAGTATCAAATGACCGGTTTGGTCGAACACTCCTGCTATACTATGAATTGTAGTTTTTATGTTTTTATAACCGACTTCGGCAGACACTTGCTTGGATTATATTTTTAAACACAGAGCTAAGATTTCACAGAGGGCATCTGTTGAAAACCTCTTTCCCTCCCGATAAAATCCCCTCCACATACGTTGTAATCAACCGCAAATAATCATTCCAGGTCTTTACTTTCAACAAAAAAATGCTCGTAAAAACGTTTGGCAGTGCCGTATATGGAGTGGAAGCCATCACCATTACTGTGGAGGTAAATGTAAATAACCAGGGACAGAATTATTACATCGTAGGTTTGCCCGACAATGCAGTGAAGGAAAGTTTGCAACGAGTGGAGAGTGCTATTAAAAGCAATCACCTTTATATGCCACGGACAAAACTGGTGGTGAATCTTGCACCTGCAGACATCCGTAAAAGCGGAACGGCTTTCGATCTTCCTATAGCCATCGGAACACTGGCTGCTACCGAACAATTACCGGCGGAAGCCATTTCAGAATATGTGATCATGGGAGAATTAAGCCTTGATGGAAGCATTCGTCCCATCAAAGGTGCTTTGCCAATCGCTATACAGGCAGCAAAGGAAAACTTTAAAGGATTGATCCTTCCTTTATGTAATGCCCGCGAAGCAGCCATGGTGAACGAATTGCCGGTATACGGCGTATCGCACCTGGAAGAAGTGATGCAATTTTTTTTAGGTGAAAAAAAGATTGAACCAACGATCGTAAATACAGAAGAAGAATTTTCATCCGCACAAATAAATTTTGACATTGATTTCTGTGATGTAAAAGGACAGGAAAATATCAAGCGTGCTTTAGAGATCGCTGCATCGGGTGGACATAACGCCATACTCATCGGACCGCCGGGCGCAGGAAAAACAATGCTTGCAAAACGTTTACCTACCATCCTGCCACCACTCACCTTAAAGGAAGCGCTGGAAACTACCAAGATTCACAGCGTGGCTGGTAAATTAGCTGAGAATGCCACGCTGGTGAATAAACGTCCTTTTCGAAGTCCGCACCATACTATTTCAGATGTAGCACTCGTTGGCGGTGGCGGCAATCCCCAGCCGGGAGAAATTTCACTGGCACACAATGGTGTTTTGTTTTTAGATGAATTGCCCGAATTCAAAAGGACAGTTCTCGAAGTGATGCGACAACCTATGGAAGAAAGACGCGTGACCATCTCCCGTGCAAAAATAGCGTTGGATTTTCCGGCTAGCTTTATGCTCATCGCCAGCATGAATCCATGTCCCTGCGGATTTTTCAATCATCCTGAAAAGGAATGTACCTGCCCTCCCGGCACGGTTCAGAAATACCTAAACAAAATATCAGGACCATTACTGGACCGTATCGATCTGCACGTGGAAGTTACACCTGTTGCTTTTAATGAATTATCCTCTATACAGCAATATGAAAAAAGCGCTGTTATACGGGAAAGAGTGATCAGGGCTCGAATGATACAGGCAGAAAGATATGCGGAACACGATAACATTTTTTGCAATGCACAGATGAGCAGCAGGATGATTAAAGAATTGTGCGTACTGGATAAAGTGAGCACAAGCCTCTTAAAGACCGCTATGGAAAAACTGAACCTGAGTGCACGGGCATATGACCGGATTATCAAAGTGAGCAGAACCATTGCCGACCTCAACGGATCGGAGGCCATCAAAGCCGAATACCTGGCAGAAGATATACAATACCGCAGCCTTGACAGGGAAGGATGGTCTGTTTAAGATTAAATGATGTTGAAGACTGCCTTTCAGTCATTTAAATTAATTTGTACGATAATTGATTAAATGGCAACAATCACTCATCACATATGAAGATCTTATTACATTATTTAAAGCCACATAAATGGCTTGTGGTACTTACTTTGGTTCTGGCAGGCATCAACATTGGTTTCTCTCTCGTGGATCCGATCTTACTCGGCAAACTGGTGAACCTGGCCAATGATCACAGTTCATCCGGACATTCTTTTTCTGAGAATAAATTTTTCTGGCAATACGATCACATCACCAGGAATGGAAAACCTTACCTCGCTTTAGGTGTGGTGTATATTTTATTATTTTCTATTTCTGTGGCGATGATCAGTCGCATCGCAAAAGCATTCCAGGATTATTTCATGAACCTTGTGATTCAGAAATTTGGTGCACGCGTTTTCACCGACGGATTGCAACACGCCATGAAATTACCTTACCAGGAATTTGAAGACCAGCGCAGTGGTGAAACTTTATCTATTCTTACCAAAGTGAGATCTGATGTTGAAAAATTCATGATCAACTTCATCAATATTTTATTCGGTGTTATCGTAGGTGTAGTGTTCGTGTTTGTTTATGCGGCCTTATATATCAACTGGAGAATACCGGTTGCTTATTTAGTAGGAATTGTGGTGCTTACTTTCATCACCAACAAATTAAGTAAGAAAATAAAAAGTATCCAGAAAAAAATTGTGAGTGAAACCACTGCACTTGCCGGATCCACAACGGAATCATTAAGAAATATTGAACTGGTTAAAAGTCTTGGTCTTACCAAACAGGAAGTAGGGCGCCTGAATAAAAACACTTATAAAATACTGGGACTTGAATTAAAAAAAGTAAAACGCATCCGAAGTATATCATTCGTGCAGGGAACACTTGTGAACACTTTACGCCAGGTGATTTTGCTGATCCTCATGTGGCTCATCTTCGGAAACCAGATGGATGCTGGCCAACTCGTAACGATGCAGATATTTTCATTTTTTATTTTCGGACCATTACAAGAGATAGGGAATATTTTATTGTCGTATCGCGAAGCAGAAGCATCACTCAACAATTTTAATAAACTGATGCAGAAAGCACCAGAGCAGGAACCATCCAATCCTGCATCACTGGGAAAAATTAATTCACTGTCATTTCAGAATGTTTCTTTTCAGCACCAGACGGCTTCGCATAAAGCGATCGATGATATTTCTTTTGATGCAAAAATCGGTGAAACGATCGCATTCGTAGGACCAAGCGGCAGTGGTAAATCAACGCTTATGAAATTGCTTGTTGGATTGTACCGGCCGCAGCAGGGAAAAATATTATACAATGGGCTGGATGAAAATGAAATTCATTTTGATGACCTCAGAAATCAGATCGGTTTTGTAACGCAGGACACGAATCTTTTCAGCGGAACCATCAGGGAAAATTTAATGTTTGTAAATCCAACTGCAACAGAACAGGAACTACTCAACGCTTTGCATAAAGCTTCCTGCGATAATATGCTGTCGCGTGCAGAGAATGGCGTGGATACTATGATCGGTGAAGGCGGATTGAAATTATCAGGCGGAGAGAAACAAAGGATTTCTATTGCCCGTGCCTTATTACGTCAGCCGCATTTACTCATCTTTGATGAAGCTACATCTGCACTCGACTCTATTACAGAAGAAGAGATCACGAATACTATTAAAGAAGTTTCTGACAAAGCCAACCAGGTGACCATATTAATTGCACACCGATTAAGTACCATCATGCATGCAGACAGGATCTATGTGCTGGAAAAAGGTGATGTGGTGGAAACCGGTACACATGAATCTTTGATAGCAGAGAAAGGGTTGTATTATGCCATGTGGCGTCAGCAGATCGGCGAAAGAAAAAAGGCTGATCTGGTTGTGAACAGTAAATAGTACAATCAAACATTAACTTTGTTTATGAACGTGAGCAGACCAACACCTAATTATTTCTGGAGTATTTTCACCATGCGCTGCCCAAGATGCAGAAAAGGAAAAATGTTCACGGATGATAATTCTTACCGGAAATTATCGCTGAAACACATTTTTGAAATGCCGGAACATTGTTCGGTATGTAATCAGAAATTTGATCTTGAACCCGGATTCTGGTATGGGACAGCTTACGTGAGTTATGCGCTGGCCGTGGCTTTGTCTGTCAGCACATTTGTTGCATGGCTGGTGTTCTTTGGTGTGGGATTCAATGATAACCGTATCTTTTACTGGCTTATTATAAATGCCGTTCTCCTGCTTGTATTACAACCATGGATGATGAGGATGAGCAGAGTGATTTACATAAGATTTTTCGTAAGGTATAATCCGGATTTTGAAGAGACAAAACCTGTAGAGTTCAATTAAAATTCAGGAACCTGCTGCAACAGATGCTTCTTATTTTTTCCTGCAATATATTTTCCATAACCATAACCGATTGCTGCTCCCAAAGGATAATCACTGGCCCAGTGTACGCCGTTGTTGATCATGGCTAAGCTGCATAAAGCAGCAATGGAATAACCGACTGGTTTGATCCATTTTATTTCGCTGTAATTTTCTGAAAGAATGGTAATAGCGCTTACGAGTGTGGCCAGGTGTCCTGATGGAAATGCATCATAACGCGATTTATTATTTTGAAATTCATTGAAGGAAGGAAAAGGCCTCCATCTTCCTCTTGCTGAGGATGCATCTGAGTTGGTTTCCCTTCCGGTGGAGAATTTAATAAACTGTGTGCCAGCCCCTAAAGCAATAAATGATTCCAGTAATTGATTGGCCGTGTTAAGTGCACGGTTATCATGTGAAAATTTACCTTTCAGAAAAAGACCGGCTGTAATAAAAATAACAGTTGACCCCTGCCCTAGATTGTAAATGGCTGTATTAAAATTCCTGGGAAGTTTTCCAATATTTGTTTTTTTCTTTCCGGTATTGAATTGAATAACCGGATCATAATCCTGTATTGCTGAGATATTATTTCTTCTTGAAAAAGATTGCAATGCTCCGGAAATAGATGGATCAAGCATATACAGGAGAGCTGTAGCTCCACCAACGATGCAGATTTTATAAAGATTTTCTTTGCGGAAAGATTGTTGTATATACCCGGCTGTATGTAAAGGAATGTTTGTGAGGAATGTGAAATTGCCGGGTTTTTTATAAGAATTTACTGGTATCTGAGTTGTTGTATCTGCTTGCGAAAAAACTGTCTGCACTATAAAAAGAAAAGCTATTGCAAAAAAAAATCTCATTTTTAATGGTGTTTTTTATCCAGTAATTTTTGCAATTTATAAGATACCCAGGCCGTTCCTGCACCCACTAAAGCACCTGCCAGAACATCTGATGGATAATGAACGCCCTGATAAATTCTTGACCAACCTATACAACCTGCATATAAAAAGGCAGGTATTATCACTATCGGTTTTTTATATCTTAAGGCAAGTGATGTGGCAAGGTTAAAAGCTGCAGATGTATGCCCTGAAGGAAAACTGGCTCCACCGGAAGATCCATTTCTATACACCACTTCATCAGGATGTTTATCAAATGGCCGCCTTTCATTAAAAGTTTTTTTGAGTGCTGAAGTAACCGCACCACTCAATAAATAAGCGCCGGCAACATACAGTGCATCCTTTTTTAAATTAACGTCATGTGTAAAAATTCCGGCAGCCAGCAAACAAACAGGAACACCAATGGTTACAGGTGTTATGGAGTTAGCAGTAATGGAAGCCAGTGAATTTTTAAAATTTGTCGGATGTGTATTAATAGCTTCTGCAAGTTCAATATCTGCGTTCTGGGCTATTAATAATTTGGAGAAACATAAAATCGAAAAGAGTATCAGCAGAGAAAACTTTTTCATAGAATTATTTCTATAAATATACGCTCATTGCAGGACCGAATTCTGGTATTAACGAATCGTTTAAATCATCATCAGTTGATATTTTCAATGATCCCCGCAATACCTTGTCCGCCACCAACACAGGCAGTAACCAAACCATATTTTTTGTTAAGCCTTTTCATATCATGCGTGATCTGGATGGTGAGTTTACAACCGGTGCAACCCAAAGGATGTCCCAGGGCAATAGCACCGCCATTGATATTTACTTTTGACGGATCCAGGTTCAATGCCCTGATCACCGCTAAAGATTGTGAAGCAAAAGCTTCATTCAATTCAATCAGGTCAATATCATTCAAAGTCAT
>JANNZE010000435.1:0-4480 GCA_031410455.1 Chitinophagaceae bacterium
GTTCCTGAATTAAGTGAGATCCGTGTGTTGGCAGGCGCACATTCTCAGCCTAAAGCGGCGAAAGCGGCGAACGGAATGGATGCAGTAAATGCTGCTGCTAAAAGTATGCAGAATGATGCACCGGCCTGTAATACCTGCGGACATATCACCGTTAGAAGCGGAACCTGTTATAAATGCCTGAACTGCGGCAATAGTCTGGGTTGCAGTTAAAAAAATTACAACTACAAAACCTGAAAGCCATCGGTATTTACCGATGGTTTTTTTTTGGTTGCATATAAAATTTAATTTTTCGAAAAACCTGAAAGAATACTATTATATTTATTCTTTACGACAAACTAACAACAGATGTATAAAAAATACGGCTTACTGAGTATCAGATTATTATGTGTTTTTTTTTCAATGCACACATTCGCACAAACCAATAATCCATTAATAAACAGCGGAGAAAAAATTACTGAAGGAAATAAGTATTATGAAAAGAAGCAATATAAGGATGCTATAAAATATTATGGTGAAGTAAATAAAAGCGATACCAACTATATGCTGGCATTGTTTGAAATGGCGAATGCCTATTATTACGATAGTCAGTATGTAAAATCACTGGAGGCCGCACGTTTGGGAATGAATTTATTTCCTGATAAGTTCAGCTCATTTTCCATGCAGATCGCCAATGCACTGGACAATATGAAAATGCCGAAGGAAGCACAGGATGAATATGATGCGGCCATCGTCAGAAATCCGCACAACTATCTTTTGTATTATAACAAAGGGATCACTACCTATAATATGAAAGCATATGATGAAGCAAAGAAGTATTTTCAACAGGCTTTACTGATCAATCCTTTTTATGCACCTGCACATTTCTTTTTAGGAAGTGTTTATTTACAGGAAGGAAATCTTGTTCCTGCCATCATGGCTTATAATTGCTGCCTGCTGATTGCGCCCGATGGAAAATATAAAAACCAGGCGATCAATTTATTGACAAGCATTTCCAAAGGAACAGATGATGTTTTGAATTACGTAAAGAACCGCAATTCCGCAAAAGCGGAAAAAAGTTTTAATACAGCGCAGGAAATCCTGTTGTCTAAAGTAGCATATGATTCAAAATATAAAACCAAGGTAGATATAGATGATCCGCTGATCAAACAGATCCAGGTAGTGATTGAAAAACTGGTGTATTCCAAAAATGACCAGGGATTTGCGATGCAGTATTACGTGCCCTTCTTTGTAAAATTATTCAGCGAAAATGATTTTCAGCCGCTGATCTATACCATGTTCTCAGATGTGGAAATTAAAGAAATTCAGAACTGGAATAAAAGAAATAAAAAAGATGCCGGCGAATTTGCGGGTAAGGCATATACGTATTTTAATGATATACGCTCCGGAAGAATTCTCGACTTTGAATCACGTGCTAAAAATACTTCCAATTATATTTACGACAACAATACCCTGATTGCAAAAGGAGAATACGCAGTTGTAAATAAAAAATCCATTCCAAAAGGTAAGTGGGAATTCTATAATACAGAAGGCGGTAAATCAGCTGAAGGATCATTCAACGATGAAGGTGCGAAGGAAGGATTATGGACAACTTATTATGAAAATGGAATTGTAAAATCGAAAGTATATTTCAAAAACGGAAAGAACGATGGTTCCAGTATGGGTTGGTTCTCCAACGGAAATAAATGGTATGAAGAAACGTATAAAAATGATCTTCTGGAAGGGAAACAAACTATTTATTTTTTTAATGAAAATCTGAAAAACATTTTCAATTTCAAAAACGATAAAAAAGAAGGCGAGCAACAATACTATAATAACAAAGGTGAACTCACCGGAAATTATATGTATAAAAATGATAAACTGGATGGTGTTGCCAAAACTTATTATGAGAATAAAAAACTGAAAACAGAAACGGCTTATATCAATGATATCGAGAACGGAAATTTTAAAAGTTATTTTGAAACAGGAGAGTTGTACGCCAGCGGACAGATAAAGGATAATAAAAGAGAAGGCCTGTGGACCAATTATTACACCAATGGAAAAGTGAGTGCTAAAACCACTTACATAGGTAATGAAGTTACAGGCGAATACACGGAGTATTATAAGAATGGAAAAGTAAATTCAATTGGTAATTATGTAAAGAAAAAACTGGATGGCAAAACCATTAATTACGACGATGATGGTATCATGTATTCCACTTCTGAATATGATAAAGGAAAATTAAGAGAGATCACTTTTTATGATAAAAAAGGAAATGTTATTTCAACCACTACCACCCGTAAAGGAGCAGCTGCTATTGTTTTTTACAGTGCGAATGGATTAAAAACCGCTGAAGGTTATTTTGATAAAGAAGGAAACAAGCAGGGGAAATACATTAAATACTATGGAACCGGTCCGGTGAGTGAAGAATCAAACTGGAAAGATGGTGAAATGAACGGCGTTTCAAAATCATTTTATCCTAATGGAAAACTGAGCAAGGAAACCAATTATAAAAATGGAGTGGAAGACGGATATTTCAAAGGGTATTATGTTACCGGTCAGTTAAGTAAAGAAGGTTGGATGGTTAATGGAAATAAACAGCAAACCTGGATCTATTACAATGTGTCCGGTGATGTATATAAAAAAGAATATTATCTGGATGATGAGCTGGATGGGTATGTTCAGTATTTCTATCCGGGCAATGTTCCTGATTATGAATTTATTTATCACAAAGGATGGCATGAAGGAACCATTCAATATGATTCTACCGGAAAGATCATACAGCAGAATAAATTCATCGCCGGAAAAGGCACACTAACCTTTCGTCATTTTAACCAGAAGGTATTAAGTGAAGTGCCGTACAATCATTACATGTCCAACGGTCCTAAAAAATCTTATTTCTTTGATGGAACCATTTCTTCCACTTCAACCCTGGTAAATGATGACTATGAAGGAAAGATGATGAATTATATGTACGGTGGTAAGGTTAGATCGGAAGGAAATTATGTTTCAGGAAAAAAAGACGGCGAATGGAAATATTATTACGCTAATGGCCAGGCAAGTGCAGAAGAAAAATATAAAAACGGAGAACTCGATGGAATTTATAAGTCGTTCAGCAGAAGTGGAAAACCTGCAAAAACGATCACGTATGTTGAAGGAGAAATTGAGGGCCCTTACACCTATTACGGCGAAAATGGTGAAGTTGCACTTGTACTGAATTTTGAAGACGGTGCTGTGGTTAGTTACCAGTACATGGGCAAAGATGGAAAAATGGCAGAAGCTGTGAAACTGAAATCTTATTCCGGGAAAGTAAATGCTTTTTACGCCAACGGAAAACCGTCTGCAACATTTGAATACGTTGAAAATAATATCAACGGCAAATACACATTTTATTATGCAAACGGAAATATTTCTTCTGAAGGCACTATGGTGAACGGATATATGAGTGGTTTATGCAAACAATATTTCGTTGATGGAAAAATATTCAAGGAAGAAAATTACAGGCTTGGAAATCTTCATGGAAAAGTGATGACCTATTATCCTGACGGTACTCCAGAAAGCGAATGTTATTTCTATGATGATGAAAATCATGGAAAAAATAAATTTTATGATGCAAAAGGTAAACTCACCATCCGTGATTATTACCATGGCTTCATCACCTCGGTAAAATAAAATTATGCGATTCAGAAATTTATTGTGTTGCACACTTGCAGCCTGTTCACTGCATGTATCCGCACAAACACCGGAAGAGGTAAAGGCCGTGTTTCCAAATGCAGAAGTAGTATATACCAATTACGAAAAAACACTCACGTTTAAAAAGAAAGATGGCATTCCGGTAGCAGAAAGCGATTACGAAATTGATATGATGATGCTCACCGACAACAACAGTAAAATGGTGTCGCGTTACAGGGTGTCACACAGCGGTTACAGTGAACTGGCCTCTCTGGATGCATATTCTAAAATACCGGTGAAAAACAGTTTTAAAAAAATAAAAGTGGAGGATATCAAAACTTCTTCCACACAACAATCCAATATTTTTTTAGGGGATACAAAAGAATCTGTTTTTGATTTCCCGGCGTTAACGCAAAACTCAATTGCACATCTCAATTACACACTTTTACACAAAGATGCACACCTGCTAACACCATTTTTTGTTCCCAACGGAATGCCGGTGTATAAGACAAGTTATACTGTAGTTGTGCCGAACGGTATTTATATCAGTTACATTGTAAAAAATGATTTTGAAAACGTATTCCAGTTCAGTGTGGAGAAAAAACAAAAAGAAACCATTTATAAATGGACCAGGAATAATGTAAAGAACGTTGACGATTATTATACTGCTCCTGATGACAGGTATTACATGCCACACATCATCGTATATGTAACCGGTTATGAGGATAAATCAGGTAAGCAAAATTTCCTGAGCTCTCTGGATGATCTGTACAAATGGAATTTTTCATTCACTAAAGAAATTAATCTCCAACAGGATCCATCTTTAAAATCT
>JANNZE010000436.1:0-2423 GCA_031410455.1 Chitinophagaceae bacterium
CTTCAGTCTTAGTAATGAAATTTTTAAAAGTTGGTATTTCAAAAGGCTTATTGTAGTATGAACTTAAACCGGCAATTACAATCTCATTATTGCTATAGTTTTGGCCATTGGAGGTTATTGCGATTGAGAGTTTGTCTGTTGTAAAATAATATAAAGCGGATGTAAAGCCGTCTATGCCTCCTGTTTGTCCATATCCTTTTTTGTCATAGAATGGAACCTGGAAAATTCCCATTCCATAATTGTCTTTTAAAGTTTTCATTTGTTCCACACTTTTTATGGAAATCAATTTCCCTTCAAATAAGCTTTCAATAAACTTTACTAAATCTGTTGGTGTAGAAACGATGGCGCCGGCGCCTTTGGGAATAGACATATCTGTTTCAACTTCTTTTTTCCAGGTTTCATTAAACGTATAAGAATTACACTCATTGTTTTTGATATTTATTTTACCTCCTACATAGGTATTTCTAAGTGCCAGAGGTTTAATAATTTCCTCGTTAACTATTTCTGAATAGGTTTTATTGTATAATTTCTCGAGGATATAACTTAATAATACAAAGTTTGAATTACTATAAGCAACTTTACTATTCGGTTCAAAATCACTCTTTCCTTCCTGGATAATTTTTATCATTTCAACTTCCGATTTGGCTATGGTATTATATGATAAATAGTTTTCATCATCTGTAAAATTATGTATGCCACTTCTGTGATTTAATAAATTACCTATGGTTATTTTATTTGCGTTTTCAATAGTTGGAAAATATTTGTTAATGGTTGAGGAAAGTGAAATTTTGTTTTCTTCGATTACTTTAAATATTAATACTGCTGTAAACATTTTTGATACGGAGCCAATCCGGTATTTTGACAAACTTGATGCTTTTGTATTAGTTTCCAGATCTGCTTTACCAATCGTTTTTGAGTAAATTACCTGATTATTTTGCGAAATGGCAATACTGCCCATGAACATATTTTTTGCATCCAGCACTTGAAATAAACTGTCTAATCTGGCAACATTAAAACTTTGAGAAAATGCTGTTCCAATGAAAAGTCCCAGAGAAATAGTAATTATAATTTTCTTAAACATATGATTTGATAAAGGTTTTACAATTAATGCAAGTTTAGAGACATATAGCGTTACGCATGGATTCAGCAATTGTTTAAATATAGTTGAAGTTGCATTGTTCAGCCCGTATTTACAAATATTTTTATTGACCGAAGTGTGTACAATATTGTCTTATTGTATGAAATAAACTTTCTTTATTTTATTTCCTTCAATGTAATATATAGCTGTAGCTTCAACAGGATTAGCAGCGCCCACTCCGGTTACACTTTCTTTGTCTATAATAATATTTCCCTGGATAATGCGTTCCTTGATTTCACAATGTAAGTCTTGTAATTCGTTCAAAAAAGCATAATCTTTTCGCATGGCATCTTTCCCTTTTGAAAGTAACTTGCCAGGAAATTGGTACATTTCTACATCGTCAGCATAAGGCTCCATAAATGCTTCTATGTTGCGGGCATTATAAGCGTTTAATTGCCTTTGTACTAAAGTGAGTGCCGTTTCTTTTATCAAAGTATCTGGATTAATTAAAAATCCTTTATTAATAACCAGGCTTATTTGTTGCAGATTTTGTAAATCGTTGATGGGGTTAGCTTTTAATAAAACCATATCCGCATTTTTTCCTACTGCAATACTTCCTGTTTGGTTTTCTTTGTTTAAAATATAGGCAGCGTTAATAGTAGCAGATTGTAATACTTGCCAATTGCTCATGCTGCTTTTCCTCATGGCTTTCAATTCATTTAATAATGAAGTACCATGCATAGTGCCAGTATTTCCTGCATCAGTTCCTGCAACTATCAAAACACCGGCATTAATTAATTTAGCCAGGTTTACCAAACAAATTGAATCTTGTTTTTCATAAACAGACTTGCCTGTTCTTACGCCATTTTTATAATTGTTGATTAAGGTTTGCTCGGGCAAATGTTTAAGGTCATACAAACTTCCTATTTGTATGGGGTTTGCATTTTTTAATTCGTAAGCTGAAAAATCAAGTTGCTGTCCAAATGTTTTTCCGTAATTATCAGAAACTGTAAGAGTAGGGCAAAGAATAACATGTTTGTCTTTCAAAGTTTTCACAAAAGCGTCGTTAATAATTTCATCATCTATGCTATGCACTAAATAATCACATCCATTTTCTGCGGACAGTTGTGCTGTTATTTTTTCTGTTGCATGAATGGCTACTTTTAAATGGTGTTTATGGCTTTCATCAATTATGGCTTTTACAATTGGGAGGTACTTCCGTGCAGATTGTTCTTTGTCTACACCTTGTTCAAGTATGTACCATATTTTTATAAAATCGGGGTGAAAAGGTAATTGCTGCTGAACCTTTTTTTTTCCTTCTTCCTCACTGGTTACCAATGCGAAT
>JANNZE010000437.1:0-1523 GCA_031410455.1 Chitinophagaceae bacterium
TTCAGGTTCATTTAAATGGCTCAAAAAGAATTTATCCCGGGGTGGTTGTGGGCTATTTTTAATTATAAGCGTGAGTACAAGATGAATAACAATTTTGAGTTGATTAAGGTCTGAAGGCTTACAGATATAATAATGTGCTCCTTTTTTATAAAGACTGTCTGCTGCGCTTTCTTCAAACGACGTTGATAAAATAATGGTGGGTAAATGTTTTAAATTGTCATTGGATTTTATTTCTTCAAGGCAGGTAAAACCATTTTTCTTAGGCATATTAAGATCAATGAAGAGAACATTAAAAATATGTTCTGATTTTTGATTCAGAAGTTGCATTAGTTGTTCCCCATTCTTAACGTAGGTAAGGTGTGAAAGCAGGGGTAATTCATCTAATACTTCTTTAAAAAAATCACAATCATCCTGATCATCATCTGCCAGCAGGATATTTATGGTATCAGTTTGTACATATTTTTGACTAATCATAGAGTTAGATTTGTAAAATCCCTTACAAAGTAGTCTATATATTCACCCTTCTCTTCATTTCTTTAGGGTATTTGATGTAAATAAAATGTAAGCTCTGCAATAAGATGTTGTTTTTCAATTTATTTATTTAATTAAATGATAAAACATTCGGAGTTTGAAACAAGATCAATAGCTGACTTTATAGTCGTTATTACCATGCATTTAAAATCAAAAAAAATAGCCCGTCAATTAATATAGATCCCGATTTATGTTTCAGCTATGTGGAACTTTTGTACAAAGTAATTTCAGCTTTAATACATGAATCAACATTAACTGAGTTCATTTTATTTATGGAACCTACAGAAGGGAGTACTTCATCTGAGCATGCTATGCACAGATGTTCCACATAGCTGTTTGACGGAAAGTCGGGGCTTATTTTCCGTCTTGATTTTTGTTTACTTTCACTAAGGAAAACAAAGCATAAAGATTTGAAATCAATGTTGTTGAATATTTTTATTTCGTTCTTTTTGTTTGCCCAAAAAGAACCAAAAAGGGCCCGGCAATCGATATACAGCCCGATTGCCGATTAAGCTATGTTGAGCTTTTGTGCAAAGTAAATTCTGCTTTTGTAATTCTATCTATCAATGTATACGTGGGATAATTTTAAAAACGTGCTGAATAAAGAACTTCATCTGAGCCTGCTATGCACAGATGTTCCATAAAGCTGTATGACGGAAAATCGGGGCTTATTTTCCGTCTTGATTTTTTTGTTTCTTTTTTCATCCAAGGAAAAAAGAAAAAGACTATGACTGTTAGATTATAACTGGTGAGAATAACCTCTGTGCACTTTTTAAACCTTTGTAGACGTGGACCCGAAAAACGGGGCATCGGTGAAGTGATGAAATGAAGGTGGGAGTAAGTGAAAGAACGCATCACAAAACCATCGAAAAAGGAAATCAAACGCAAGCGGCACGAAGCCGCATTCAAAGCGCGGATTGCGCTTGAGGCGCTGAAGGGAACCAAAACTCAGGATCCGTCGGATCGATTTCCTCTCCCGCGATCTGCTCGTG
>JANNZE010000438.1:0-2690 GCA_031410455.1 Chitinophagaceae bacterium
CAAACTGGGGAACCAATCCAACAGGTAGTTCTGTTATTGATAAAACAGATATTGTAGATGGTTATGCTCATATAAGAAGAGATGGAACTATACTGGCAGGAAGTAATCCCGATCACCTGGTTCTTATTATGGGTGCTTCCACTTTAGGAACAAATGGAGTACGTTTTATTGACCTGGAATTGTATAAATCAAGAATTTCTTATGATGGAAATTCTGGATTGTTCTCCAACTCAGGCCCCTCTTTATCAGGAGGACATTCCGTTTGGAATTTTAATGCGGCGGGTAATATTATTGAAACAGGGGATGTGGATTTTACTTTCAATTTCTCCAGTTCGCAGGTTACGGATATTGCCATTTACATCTGGGTATCAAAAACGACTGTTGAAAATGTGATACCTGCCGGATTTGATTTTGCAGGTATAACGGAGTTTTATGGTGACGGGCAAAATGCGGAATATGGATATGCCAGGATCATCCCTAAAAATGGTGCTGTTCTGCCGGTTTGGGCAGCTGTAAACAATTCTGTAACACCTGGCCCTTTTTGGGGAACACATTCAAAAGATATTGGCCAGGTAGCTTCCAACTATTATTCATCTTCTTATGCTATAGGACAATTTGCAGAAGTAGGATTAGATCTTACGGAAATTGGATTTGATGTTATTGGTTTGTACAATGCCTGCTCTTCGCCATTTACAAGGCTTATCATCAAAAGCAGGTCAAGTGCTTCCTTTACTTCTGCCTTATCAGATTTTACAGGTCCGTACGAATTTCTGGATGCTCCTGAAATACCAGCGACAATACTTAATCCCGGAAATTTAAAATGTAATGTTTCTACCATTAAACTGGAAGCACAAACAGTAATGAGTGGCGCCATTTATACATGGTCTACATTAAATGGCAATATGATCACAAATCCGAATAACAGTTTTATAATTGCTGATCGTGTTGGTAAATATTATCTTACCACTTGGCCGGCTCCGGGATGTTTGCAAAAAACAGACAGCGTTATTATTACGAAAGATGAAAATATGCCGGTAGCTTCTGCAAACCGTACAGGAGTTATTGGGGGGAATTCGGTTGCAACAATTTATGGTGGCGATGAAGCAGCCAGTAATTACAGTACTCCGTATGGCGGTTCAATGGGATTGCAATGGAATTGGGAAGGTCCGTCTTCATTTACTTCTGCCACGAGAGATAACGTTGTTACAAACGAAGGTTTGTATACTTTGATAGTCACTGAAATAAGAAATGGCTGTAAAGACACTGCAACAGTTTTTGTACCGGCAGGAGCAACATTATCCGTAAAGGTCACAGATTTTTCAGGTAAAAATCAAAATGGTTCCGATCATCTGAGCTGGACTTCATTAAATGAGTCTTCTGTCAGTCGTTATGAAGTGGAATCGGGTAATGATGGTATGCTGTTTACCAAAAGTGGTCAGGTAGTAGCTGCAGGAAATAGCGCATCTTCTTATAATTATTCTTTTGTACAACATAACGTAAGTAACAAACTTAATTTTTACAGTTTGAAAATTATCAATACGGATGGTACTTTCTTTTACAGTAAAACCATCAGCTTGTCAAATATTTTTAATGCCTCTTCATTATCGTTGTATCCTGTGCCGTTTTTGAATACAATAAATGTGGTAGTAAAATCAAATAAATCTCAGGTTGTTTTATTCAGAATTTTTAATAGCGAAGGAAAAATTATCAGCGTGCAATCCGGAACTTTAAAAATTGGTATGAATGAAATTTCCATAACAGGATTGGGAAACAACGCACGCGGTATGTATTATGTTGAAATGAAGAATGAGGAAGGAACAGTTCGGATGGGAATTGTAAAATAATTTTAGACGATCAGATTATAGAAATATAGATTTTAAAATAAATTTTAACAAAAAGAACCTTCATGAAAATGAAGGCTCTTTTGTTTTGAAAATCAAAGTTGCTGTAGGGGAAATAACAAAAAGGAAAAAATCAATAACGACTATCGAATTTTGAAACTTCAACGGACGACAAATAACCGCTACTTAATTTCGTAACTATGCTTCTTGAATTAACAACGTAATTACGAAAATGCAAAAAATACTTTCTCTACTTTTTATTATAATTATCTCGACAAATATTTTTGCTCAAAATACTTTCAAAACTATCATCAAAGACGAAAATACAAACGAACCTTTAACTGGCGTTTCAGTAATTTTAAAAGGAACTCAAAACGGTACGACTTCTGACGACAAAGGATTTGCTGAACTCAAAAATATTCCAAACGGTAAACAAACTATCATCATTACATCTGTTGGGTTTAGAGATAATGAAAAGAATATTTTATTCCCACATAGTGATACCATCTCAATATTTTTAGAACCTTCATCTGGAGAATTAGAAGAAGTAAAAATAGTTTCTTCCACAAGAAGCAGCCGAAATATAAAAGACATTCCTACACGAATTGAAGGGATTCCATTAGCAGACTTGGAAGAAAAATCAGTAATGCAACCGGGAAATATTAAAATGTTGGTTTCTGAAATTGCGGGTGTTCAAACACAACAGACATCACAGGTTTCGGGCAGTGCAAGCATACGCATACAAGGATTGGATGGAAAATATACGCAGCTTTTGCAAGATGGTTTTCCATTATATTCAGGTTTTGCAAGTGGTTTGAGTGTTTTACAAATTCCCCCTTTGAATTTAAA
>JANNZE010000439.1:0-5293 GCA_031410455.1 Chitinophagaceae bacterium
GATCCACTTCTGCTTTGGTATTGAATTTACTGAAACTGAACCTTACAGTAACCCTGTTGGGATCATTATTGATAGCACGTATCACATGGCTTCCCTGCTCAGCGCCCGAAGTACAGGCACTACCGCCGCTTGCACAGATATTATTGATATCGAGGTTGAATAATATCATTTCTGATTTTTCCGTTTTAGGAAAAGAAGCACTCAGCACTGTGTACAGGCTTCTGCCTGATACATCTCCGTTAAAACCAACACCATGTATATGTTGTTTCAGTTGTTGCTGCATATATAATTTCAACGTACCAATATTGGCGCAGTCATCTTCATAATGCTGTGCAGCAACCTCCAGAGCCTTTGCAAAACCTACGATACCATATATATTCTCCGTTCCTGCCCGCATGTTTCTTTCCTGGGATCCGCCGTGCAACAATGGTTTGATGCGTACATTCTCATTGATATATAAAATTCCTATGCCTTTGGGACCATGAAATTTATGCGCTGCACCTGTTATAAAATGTACAGGCGTATTCCGAAGGTCGAATGGAAAATGACCGACCGTCTGCACCGTATCGCTGTGGAAAATGGCATTGTATAATTTACACAAATTACCGGTAGCATGTATATCGAGAATATTCCCGATCTCATTATTTGCATGCATCAGGGACACCAGTGTTTTATCTTCTGTTGCAGCGAGTAATTTCTCCAGATCTTCCAGATCGATATGGCCGTCGGGCAATAATTTTACATAAGATACTTTCACCAGATCCATATGATCGAGGTGTTCAATGGTATGCGTGACTGCATGGTGTTCTATAGAAGAAGTGATGATGTGTTTACAACCAAGATCACGAACAGCAGCTGTGATGGCCGTATTGTTACTTTCTGTTCCACCACTGGTAAAGAAAATTTCTGCCGGATGTGCATTTAAAATTTTCGCAACGCTTTTGCGGGACGTTTCAATAGCCATCCTTGTTTCTCTTCCGTAAGAATAAATGGAAGATGGATTTCCGAATTTCTGCGTTAAAAAAGGCATCATGGCTTCCAGCACCTGTTCGTCCAAGGCAGTGGTAGCAGCGTTATCAAAATAAATACGATCCATGGTGGTGCTTTATCTTACAAAGATTCTTTAATGTCCTTCATCAGCCTCATTGCAATGTTATCTGCAGTAGTAGCGAATGAACTTTCTGAATAGATACGAATGATCGGCTCCGTATTACTGCTGCGTAAATGAACCCAGTCGTTATCAAATTCTATTTTCAAACCATCTTCGGTATTCACCGGATGATTTTTATATTTCAAACGTATTTTATCCAACAGCACCGGAACGTTTACTTCTTTTTCCAGTTCCAGTTTATTTTTACTTATAAAATAATCAGGATATTTTCCGCGGAGTTGCTTGATACTTTTTTTACTGTTGGCCAGTTGTGTAAGAAACAGGGCTATGCCTATCAGCGCATCTCTTCCATAGTGAAGATCCGGAACAATGATACCGCCATTACCTTCCCCGCCTATCACTGCATTGATCTCTTTCATCTTATTTACCACATTCACTTCTCCTACTGCACTTGCATGATATTCTCCACCGTGTTTTACAGTAACATCTTTTAAAGCACGCGTACTGGACAGATTACTTACTGTATTACCCTTTTCTTTTTCCAGTATATAATCAGCTACTGCAACCAGTGTATATTCTTCGCCGAACATGGAGCCGTCTTCACATACAAAACATAACCTGTCCACATCCGGATCTACAGCAATACCCAACGTTGATTTTGTTCTAACAACTTCCTGGCTTAAACCGGTAAGGTTTTCAGGAAGTGGTTCAGGATTGTGTGCAAATTTTCCATTCACTTCACCATTCAGTACAATCACTTCTTCCACTCCCAATTGTTTCAGGAGCATCGGCACTGCAAATGAACCCGTACTGTTGATCACATCCACCACAATTTTAAAACCTGCTGCTGCAATGGCATCCTTATCCACCCATTTATAATTAACCACTTTGTATATATGGTACTCCAGCAATGAATCATCTTTTGTGATCGTGCCTAACTGATCGACAGTTGCATAGATCAACGAATCATTTTCTGCGAGTTTCAGTACCTTTTTTCCTTCTTCCGCGTTGATGAATTCACCATTGTGGTTCAGCAGTTTCAATGCATTCCATTCTTTTGGATTATGGCTGGCGGTAATGATGATACCACCCTGGCAGTTTAATTTTTTTACAGCCATTTCTATTGTAGGTGTTGTACTCAGTCCGCCGTCGATCACATCAATTCCAACACCTGCAAGAGTTTGCATTACCAAATGCTGAACCATCTCTCCGCTGATCCTTCCGTCGCGACCGATCACAACCTTACATTTATCCGTAGAAGAATGCTGCTGTTTTACCCAGATTCCATATGCAGAGGTGAATTTTACAATATCCTGCGGTGTAAGATTATCATTTACTTTTCCGCCAATAGTGCCCCGGATGCCGGAAATACTTTTAATCAATGCCATTACTTTCCAATTTTCCAGCCGCAAATATAGCAAACACATGGCAGAAGAATGAGTTGAATATGTAAAGTTGGTTGGAGTGTGCGTCCCAGATATTACATTTGCGCAATGGAACCCTGGTTCAAAAACTGGTTTAATTCACCTTATTATCATTTATTGTATTTCAACAGGGATGAACAGGAAGCCGCTGCCTTCATCAATAAACTGATAGATCATTTACAACCAACAAAAGGTGCATTAATGCTGGATGTTGCCTGTGGCAAAGGCAGGCATTCCCTGCAGCTCGCCTCCGCCGGTTTTGATGTAACCGGTATTGACCTGAGTGAAGACAGTATTCTGGAAGCTTTACAATATGAAAATGATCATCTCCATTTTTACAGGCACGATATGCGTCTTCCTTTTCGGATCAATTATTACGATTTCGTTTTTAATTTTTTCACCAGCTTCGGATATTTCAATTCTGAAAGAGAAAATAATAATGCCATTCATACGATTGGATCCGCACTGAAACCGAAAGGAACTTTTGTGATGGATTTTTTAAATGTTCATTATTCAGAAGATCATCTGGTACATAAAGCTGAAAAGGAAATTGAAGGTGTGAATTTTTACATCACTAAATGGTTTGATGAAACCCATTTTTATAAGAAGATACAGGTGGAAGATGATGCATTGGAAGAACCGCTAATTTACACAGAGAAAGTGCAAAAATTTTCACTGGGAGATCTTACAGACATGTTTTCTTATCATGGTATGCAGATTACAGAAGTGTATGGCGATTACCAGTTCAATTCATATGATGTAAAGAAATCTCCCCGCATGATCATGATTGCCAAAAAAGTGCGCTGATCATTTTCTTTTATTATTGATCAGCATCCATCGTGCAGTTTCGTAATAGGCAGATGTGAGTTCATACATATATTGCTTTACGGAATCTTCCTGTTTTTTGGATAATGACTTGCTGTTGAAATTTATGGGCACCAGTTCCTGCTTTTGTATACGGATGTTCTTCCTGAAAAAATACTGGTCATTCACAACACCTATCCAGCCCGGCGCATGGTATATAATGAAAGCTGCATGTTCTTTCTCCCGCCCGTCGAGCAGATCTCTGCCCAGCGTAGTATTGGTATATGGTTGCTGGATCATACCGGCAACAGTTGGCAGCACATCGATCTGTGAAACCGTTTCTGAGTGTTTTTGTGGTGTTAATAAGGAGGGTGCATAAAACAGTAATGGAACATGCTCATCGCTTAACCGCTGTACCGTCCATGCAGAAGGATATACTGCCGATGCATTTCCTTCCACGCCGTGATCTCCTACAAAAACAAAAATGGTGTTGTTGAAATAAGCTTCCTTCTTTGCCTTTTCCATGAATATTTTAATACTATGATCGAAGTAAGCAAATGCATTGAATTCTTCTATGGATTCAAAACCATATTTTTCCAGTTCTTCTTTTGATATATTTCTTCTTTGGAAAGAAGTATCATCTGCAGGTATATTGAAAGGGCGATGATTGTCTGCAGTCTGAATGACCGCAAAAAATGGTTTTTGTTGCCGGGCAAGACGTTCATTGGCCTCCATGAAAAGATCACGGTCGCTGATGCCCCAGACATTTAATTTAGGTGATCTGTATTTTCCTTCTTCATAGATCTGTAAACTGTCAATATTCCGGAATAATCCATTGAAATTATTGAACTGGCTTCTTCCGCCTATGAAATAAAATTTATCGTAGCCTTCAAAATCATTGATAATCGTACGCTGGTTAACAGATTCTTCATTCCGGGTTGCAAATTTACTCAACTGTACATCCGGTATGCCTGTAAGAATGGCGAATACACCGCGGGCTGTTCCGAAAGTTGGGGTAAAGCATCTCTCAAAAAAAATGCCTTCTTCCGCCATCTTTTTAAAATGAGGAGTGCTGTTCAGGGGATTGCCGCTCATGCTGCTTTTGTACATGCTGAAACTTTCGCAGATCACAAGTACTACATTGGGCTGGCTTTCCAGCGCTTTACTGCCGGGATGTACAATTCTTGTATAAGGGTGTGTATTGTTTCTTATGCCATCCAATTGTAACAACTGCGCTATACGTCCAAAATATTTTTCCGGCTTTGAATTATGATCGGCATCCCGGAAACGCAATGTTGTAAAAAAATTCTGGAGCGGATTCAGTGCCAGGTTACTTTTAAATTCATCATTTAAATTAAACGCACGGAAAAAATTCAATGGCCTGGCTGTTAAAAATCCATACATGAACCATCCCAGTATCAATAAAGCAGCAAGGTGCCATCTTCTCCGGTAATCGAATTTATGCACATTCATATTTCTGCCTTCCACTCCTACGTGTGTTCTGCGAAACATCCACGTCATCATTAAAACTGCACCGAATAATCCGATCAATATCCAGATAACAGGATAACTCTGCCACACCATCTGTAAACTTTCCTGCGGATCTTCAGCAAATATGAGCGCATCAGCGTTTAGTCTAGCATTGATATAAGCGAACTGCCCGAAATCTGCGCCGTAAAAAAACAATACCAATAAGGTGATAATACCGAGGTACATCGTCCAGAAACGTTTTTGCCGTATGCTGTAAAAAGGTGAAAATTTGGGATAGATCGAAAATATTGCAATTGGCATCAGGATGAAAGATATCCACCGCAGATCATATTTTAAACCCAACCAGAAAGATGGCATCAGTTCCAGAATACCGGTTGCTGCCGGTTTAAAACAAATGACCGTTGCCACACGGAAAGCTGTGAATATAAATAGATAGATAAAGAACAGCTTTACCAGCCATTGT
>JANNZE010000440.1:0-2418 GCA_031410455.1 Chitinophagaceae bacterium
GCCGGTCAAAATTGACCGGCATTTTTTTAATATTAATTATTTAATTAACGGGAATTATAAATGAACATCCCTGAATATTACCAATAAAATTAAAGCCTGATAATCCTGCCTGAACAGGTGTACCTGTTGCATTAAGAGTTACGGTTTGCAAACCTGTTTGTGTAAATGTTCCGGTGCTGCTGAATGTAATCCCGTTCACGGTGCTGGAAGCGATCGTGTACGTTCCAAGAGATGTTACATTTACTCTCACGAATATAGCATTCTGACTATTCATTGGTACACCTACATTATAGCTTCCGGTATAATTGAAATTCTGACAGCTATCTGGTGCCCCTGCGAATGTGTAATTTGCTGCTGACGAGGGTTGTGTTGTAAGTGTGATTGTACAAGTAGTGGAACCTGATGAACCGGTAAAAGTATAAGTAAATGTACCAGGAGAACTTGGAGTTCCATATGCCTCTACATTAATATTGTACACGCCGGGTGTTTGGAAAAATCCTGAATCTATAAATGAAACCCCGTTAGCAAAATTTGAAGATATTGACCAAGTCCCTGCTGTATTAACAGTAACAGGTATGGTAACATATGTGCTTCCGTTCAATGGCAAACCAGCGATCATTTGTCCTGTATTTACAAGATTGCAACCGATGTTGAATAATGCTCCTGAAGTAGGAGTTGAATTAGAAAAAGTTACAGGTGCAGAACAACCAACTGCTCCCTGGTATTGCACTGAATAAATAAATGTACCGGCTATAAGAGGGGTTCCTGACGCCGTTAAATTAATGGTATTTTGTCCTGTATTATTTACAGTGCCTGATATATAAAACCTAATACCATTAATAGAGTCGGTTAACATAGTAAATTGTCCGGGTTGTACCACATTCACAGACAATGATAAATTGTTGGATTGATTCATTGGAACACCTGGTACATAGGTTCCGGATACGCCTATTATCTGGCACCCATTAATAATTGCAGTGGTAGCTGGAGGCTGACAAACCTGCAAAGAAGGTACAGTTATCGTATTGCCTGAAACAGCAACCTGGGTAGAATTATAAGCATTGCCATGAGAAATACTTACATATGCCGAAGTTGCATTGGCACAAGCAGTAAATGTATGGCTGTAAGTTCCATTCACTACATTAGTATAAGCGTAAGATCCATTATTCAGATAAATATAAACTGTTGCACTGTCTAAAGGACCAGAACATCCTGTTGCTGTTCCGGAAACAGTTATGGTTTGAGATGCATTTTGTGTAGCAGTAATAGTTTGAGATGTATTGGTAGTAAAAGGACCAATATTTTCTGTATAAGAAGAAGTACAACCGTAACCCGGCAGTATATTTAAAACAAGGCCTAAACCTGCAGGTACTAAACCAGAAACATTACCGGAACTGTCGGTTCTGCCATACGTATTTGCCCACCATGTTGTATTATTAGGGATGCTTAACTTAACCAGCGTATTGCGTAAGCTCACACCATTCTGATCCTGAACATGTAAATTCAGGTACACCGCATTGGCGGGAACATCGCAATTCCAGAATGAAAAATGGGACACCTGCATTTCATAATTGGTACCTACTTTTGTAGCGGTTCCTTCTTTCTGCCATACGCCTTTATCGTCTAAACTCCAGGTATCAATAGTTGCCGGTGCATTGGATAGCAATGAAGCCGGGATTGGTAATTTGATACTTGCCGGCTTGTTGGTAGCCAGTTGCAAAGGCTCGCCTGATGCTGATTCCAGATCTACAGCGATCATACCGGCTGACTGTAAAACATACATACTGTTTCCGCTCTGTGCCATGAAACTTCCGGGAACTACTGAACCAATATCATCTCTTGTAGGATCGATATACTTTGCATATACATTAACGGAGCCGCTATACAACGCACCTGTACTTTTCACTACAATACTGTTTGACTGAAAATTAATTTGTGTGCTATTGGTTAATGTAATGGTTCCTGTATTAGCAGCTGTGAAACTTCCGGCCATTGTTTTAGGAATCAGTTTTATGTCGACGTAGTTTTTAGTTGCATTCGCAGAAAAAGAACGGATGCCTTTGAAATATCCGGATTTACTTACTATAACAGTAGAAACATATTTATCCAGTGATACATTTTCAATATTAAATACTCCATTATTATTGGTTAACGCAGTCTGGCTTCCGCAACTGATCAACGCCCCTGAAATGGCCACATCATTTTCATCCGTTACTCTTCCTGCAACCGAACCGGAAACAGGCGTGGCTGCGGGCACCGAAATCGTTTGTCCAGGTACCTGCGTAACGGTATCTATATTTTTCTTACAGGAAATCAGGAAGAGGCTGAACGCCGAAAGAAATGTGACTGATAATAAAAGTGACCTTTTCATAAACTTCGTTTTGTTGATTGAATTAAGGAATGAATATAACAATTTTA
>JANNZE010000441.1:0-4078 GCA_031410455.1 Chitinophagaceae bacterium
GGGTACCCGCAAGAACAGGGTCAGTGGCCCCCAGTGGTTTTGCATATACTTGATGGCTTGGCCCAGGCCCGAGTTGGGTTCGGTTCGTTTTTTGACTATGATCTCGGTCATCCAGCGTTGCAGTTCGACCATCACCGGGCCGCTCTTGGTTTGATGGTGAGCCAACCGCTCGGTGGGGCTGAGACCGCGGTCCTTGGCCTCAGCGTCAAACCGGTAAACTTCCCGCAATTGCTCGACGACCTGACGGCCTTCCGCCGGAAAGGCTCCCGCGATGTCGAGGAATTCTCGCCTTCCGTGAATGAGGCAGTTTCCTAATACGGTCCGGAACCCGTCTGGAACGTTCCGCGATAACGCATCGCACATCTGGATCGGCGGCGCCAATTCGGCCGCCCGATGGCGCAACACCTCGGTGACGACAGCGCTCACCGAAAGGAGGCCACCTGTGCTCGCCCAAAAGAGGCCAGGGGAGGGACAGAGAGATAGGGTGGGAGTTGATGAAATTGGAACGCGCGCGGCACAAGCCGTCAGTAACATGCCTCATGGTATTTACGCCGTTGATATGACCTATGATAAAAACGGCATTCCAAACCCAACCGAACTTAATATCTCCCGATTTTTTACAACTGTTCATATTTGGTATCCTACTTACACTGTTTTCCTGTAATAATCCAACAAAAGCTGATCATACTTTAGTTAAAGACAGTTCCAGGATCATCTTACCACAACCCGGCCTTATTGCTGAAAACGAGAAAAATCTTATCAGCCAGAAATGTACCGACTGGTATAATCAATTTCTTAAAAATTCAAATTTCAATGGTGGTGTTATCGTTGCCAAAAACGGCCAGATCGTTTTTGAACAATACAAAGGCATTGCACATTTAAATGGGCGAGATACTGTTAACAGCCAGACTCCCTTTCACATTGCATCTGTTTCCAAAACATTTACCGCCATGGCTATTCTAAAGTTATGGCAGGAAGGAAAACTGAATATTGATGATGAAGCATCAAAATATTTCCCGGGCTTTAACTATCCGAAAGTTACATTAAGAACGTTGCTGAATCACAGGAGTGGCATTCCTAATTATATTTATTTCATGGAAGAACTGGGATGGGATAAAAAAGTGTTCATCCGTAATAAGGATGTTCTTGATTTTCTCATACAGCATAAAGGCGAAATAAAAAACATAGGTGTTCCAGACAGAAGTTTTACCTATTGCAATACCAATTATGCATTACTGGCACTGATCATTGAAAAAGTTTCCGGAAAAACATATCCTGAATATCTCGCTGAAAATTTCTTCCGGCCACTGGGCATGAATAACAGTTTTGTATATACAGAAGCGGATACCAACCGCATTACACCTACGTACGACTGGCGGGGTGTGGAAACTCCTATGAATTTTTTAGATGAAGTATATGGCGATAAGAACATTTACAGCACACCGGAGAATTTACTTACGTGGGATAAATTTTTAAGAAGTAATATTTTATATACACCTAAAACTTTAGAGGAAGCCTACACTCCTTATTCGCACGAAAGACCGGGCATCAGGAATTATGGACTGGGCTGGAGAATGAATGTTTATCCCAACGGGCAAAAAATGATATATCACAATGGATGGTGGCATGGAAACAATGCATCTTTCATAAGGCTGATCGATGAAAATGTGACCATCATTGCTGTAGGCAATCGCTATTGCACCAATATCTACAAAACGAAATACCTGGCAGGTATCTTCAACAATAACATGACAGGTGGCGAAGAAGAATCAGAATCATCTGCAGATGGATTGAAACGGGCAGACAGCAATGAAAGGAAATTACCCAAACCACGTTCTGCTACCCGGAAAAAGCGCCGCAGATAATTAACCGAAGAACAGGTAACATAAAAGTATCGATGTGATGATGCCCACAAGATCTGCCAGCAGCATCGCTCCAACTGCATATCGTGTATTCTTAACAGATACTGCTCCGAAATACACAGCGATCACATAAAAAGTTGTATCTGAAGATCCTTGTAAAATACAGGATAATCTTCCCGGGAAAGAATCAGCACCATACGTTTTCATAGTATCCACCATCATTCCTCTCGCCGCACCTCCGCTGAATGGTTTTACCAATGCCGTTGGAATTCCATCCACGAAACGGGTATCGGCACCCATTGCCGCAAACACCGTTTTTATATTTTCAATAATCACATCAAATGTTCCGCTCGTCCTTAATAAACTGATGGCCACCAGCATTCCCACCAGGTATGGAATGATGCGTACCGCCGTTTCAAAACCGCCTTTAGCACCTTCAATAAAAGCATCAAAAACATCTGTTTTTTTATAGATGGCACCAGCAATGATTAGTAAAAATATAAGCAGGATAATTCCACTGCTGAGTGCTCCGCTGAACACCTGAACATTTTCTGAATCAAGCGTTCTGATATACACCACCAGCGATGCGATGATGGCGGAAATACCTGCGATCCAACCTATGATCACAGGTTGAAAAACATTGATCTTCTGGCGTACACTTACAATGAGCATAGCTGCAATAGTGGCAACAAATGTGGCGATCATGCAGGGAATGAAAATGTCCATCGGGTTGGCTGCTTTTGCTGCAGACCGCAGCGCGATGATACTAACCGGAATCAGCGTTAACCCCGATGCATGCAAACACAAAAACATGATCTGTGAATTGGAGGCAACGGCTTTGTTGGGATTGATCTCCTGCAGGCTTTCCATGGCCTTGATCCCAAACGGCGTTGCTGCATTATCAAGCCCCAGCAGATTGGCCGAAAAATTCATCATCATATGTCCCATGGATGGATGTCCTTTAGGAATATCCGGGAATATCCGGGAAAAGAAAGGACCGATGAGCCTCGATAAAAAGCGCACACCACCTGCCCGTTCTGCAATGGTTAAGAATCCCATGAAGAGCGCCAGGAAACCAATTAGCCTTAGACTTAAATTTACAGCCGTCTGGCATGTTTCCACAATTCCGTCTGCATATTGAATGCGGTAAGAAAGTATTTTATCTCCGGAACGTGTTACCGATTTATTATCGGCGGTATAGGTTTTGGCACTGTCGAGGTAATGAAGAAAGAATGCATCCGATTTCATGGTATCGGTTCTTGCAATCCGGATGGTATCGCCTGTTTTACCGGAGACCATGCTGTTGAACAGGTTTTTGTTATCGCTGGAAACCAACACCCTGATACCTGCCACTACTATTGCTATAATGATAAATGCCGACCAGATTCTGCTTAATGCCATAGATTTTTGCTAGAATCTGAAATTACAGTTTTAAGTTGAATTACAAGGAATGGAAGCTTACCTTTGCCCGCAAAAAAACACAGTCCTTTGGCTGTGATTCAGAGAAAAATTTTATTATGGCATTACAAGCAGGCATCGTAGGATTGCCAAACGTTGGAAAATCTACTTTATTTAACGCCGTGAGCAACAGTGCAAAAGCGCAGGCCAGTAATTATCGCTTCTGTACCATTGAACCCAATGTTGGACTGGTAAATGTACCAGACCCAAGACTTACGAAACTGGAAGAACTGGTAAAGCCTAACAGAACGGTTCCTACACAGATCGAGATCGTAGATATTGCCGGCCTCGTACGCGGAGCCAGTAAAGGTGAGGGTCTTGGAAATAAATTTCTGGCCAACATCCGTGAAGTAGATGCGATCATACAGGTGATCCGTTGCTTTGAAGATGATAATATTTTAAGGGAAGAAGGACCTATCAATCCTGTTGGTGATAAAGAGATTATTGAAACAGAATTGCAGCTGAAAGACCTGGAGAGCGTTGACAAAAAATTACAGAGGCAGGAAAAACTGGTGAAGACCGGCGACAATAAAGTGAAGCATGAATACGAAGTGCTGAAACAATGTAAAGAACACCTGGAAAAAGGAAAAAGCATCCGTTCTCTCCATCTTTCAAAAGAAGATAATTCAGCTATCTGTGCTTCAATGGCATTGGTCATGATGATCACTTCTGCATTTTCTTCTGCCACCGCTTTTATCAGTACCTCAGAATATTTATTGCCGGTATGCATGGATGCTTCATCTACATTGGCAACATAT
>JANNZE010000442.1:0-8660 GCA_031410455.1 Chitinophagaceae bacterium
GCTTAAGTTTGAAACCGTTTTGTTGGAGCGTGACAAAAAAACTGAGATAATCTACCTGCTTATAAACATTTTTTTGCGTTAGTTTTTTCAATACGATCTCCTGCTTATTCAGCATGTCCTGTATTTGCGTACTGAAATTAACCTGCAAAAGATCGCCATAGGTGGTGATGTACTGAGCTATTATGGATTTTTTGAGATCCTGTTCAGATATTACCATATTAATCCGCAATGCATCTGTTAATATTTTCAGGTTAGCAAACTGAATTTTATTTCTGTTTCCGTTCATTAATGATTTATTCACGCTGATCAATGCATTCATATTGGCGCCATTGGTAACAGCGTTATCATAACCATAGCCTTTAATTACCGGTGCATAATTATCATTACTTGTAAAGGAAACCTGCGGCCTTTGTGAGGCACTTATCAGCATACTATCAAGCTGGTTAAGTTTTACCTGGTTTTGCATGTCTTTTAAAACCGGACTATTGGTCATAGCCCGGTTTACAAAATAATCAAGCCCTCTTGTTTGTGCAAATGAGCATGCTGCATTCAAACAAAAAAATACTATTAAAAAATAACGCATCGCTATAGCTGTCTTTTTTATCAATTACTTTCCTATCATTAATACCTGGAATGTTCCTGCTTTCATTTTAGGCCTTTTTTGCCCGGCTTCCAGTGGTTCAAATTCTGCTGTTGGTAAATAGATCATGTGTGTGTTATTATCAAGTGTAATTGTTCTGGCTCCTTTTTTGGTTTCAATATTCTCAATTACAGAAAATTTATTGCTGTTGGTTTCATGAATAACAGTCATGGTACCTTCCCCATTTGAAGTATAAATATTTTTCGTTTGGGCATCAAACGCCACTCCATCACAACCATCGCCAATCGTAATTTTATCAACTATCTTGCCATTGGTTGCGTCAAGTACCATCAGTAATTTATCGCAACCTGCAAATAATCTTTTTGTTTTATTATCATAGGCAAGGCCGGTTGGACCATCGGCGGGCGCAATACTCCAGTGGCCAAGCACTTTAAATGTTGCGGCATCAATGACAACAATCTCATTTTTATCTTCCACATTTACAAAAATTTTACCCATACCGTCACTTACGGCTTCTTCGGGTTTACCACCTACATCAACGCTGTCAATTAATATATTTTGTACAGGATCTATGATGCTTAGATTTTTGCTCCGGCCGTTACAGGTAATTATTTTTTTAGAGAAAGGTTCGTACATAATAGCATCAGGATTTTGCCCCGTTGAAATCTGCGTTAATACTTTGTTTGTATTCAAATCAAACACAGTAACTGTATTTAACTTACCATTACTGGTAAAGCCTTTTTTATCAGTTACATCAAAAGCGATCCCGTGCACACCTGTTGTGTTTTCGATTACACCAACCGAATCGCCGGTTTTTTTATTCAGGATATTTACCTGTGTGCCGTGGCTTACGTAAAGCCAGTCGTTAACTGGCCCTACAGCCAGGTAATCCCAACCTCCGGAGCTAGCGATATGAAAAGTGCTTAAGATACGAAATCCTGTTTTCGTTTGTGCATTTGTAAATGCCCCAATTATAATAATGGATAATAAAGCGAGTGTTAGTTTTTTCATGGTATCTTTTTATTGCAAATATTAAAAACAAAATACAGGACGGATTTTTTATTCCGCCCTGTTAACATTCATCAATCTTTTGCTTCTTTTATAAATTTTCCAGTAACATCAAAAATCACATCTATCCCGCTCACTTCGGCTTCGTAATTTACAATACCGTCTGCTTTGGTGATTTTTGCAGCTTCTTTAATCGTTTTACCTTTATAATGCTCTTTTACATAAGACTTTACTGTTGCAGGTAGGTCAGCAACTTTAATATCCATTTCGGTTTCTGTCAAGGTTCCGTTTGCTTCATACAGGGCACTCATCGTATTACCTTTATATTTAAAGTTCACTTCGTACTTTCCGTTTTCCTTTTCCCAACTGGCAGGCACACCTGGATATTGTTTTGCAAATGTGGCTTTTACCGCAGCAGGAACTTTAGATGCATTTATTTTTTGCGCACATGCTGAAAACCCAATTGCTGCAACTAAGGCAGACATCATCATTAATTTTTTCATTTTCGTGTTTTTTATTGTTAAGAGAACACAAACCTTCAACTCGATTCTGTGCTGAATCTGAAGTTGAATCTTAATTAATGCGGACCTTAAACGTTGTTTGAGGAAAATCGGATGCTCAACGTATGAACCCCATCCATAAAAGTATAGGAAATTACAAAATCATACTGTTCGCATATCTTTTTTACAATAGACAAACCTAATCCCAAGGATTCAGTTTGATGGGTATCTTTCTTAAACCTTTCAAACAATTCTTCCGGTTTGCAGCTAAGCACATTACCTGTATTTGAAACAGATAGACGGTTTTCCTGCAAAACAATCTCTAATGTCCCATGATCAATATTGTGTTTAATGGCATTGGTAATTAAATTAGTAACTAATACTCCGGCCAGTATTTCATTCATTAAAATCTGCGGTGTTTTACTGATATGTTCTGTAAGTGTGATTTGCCTGGCCGCAATCAATTCTTCGTAATTATTCAGTTGCTTTACAATTATTTTTGAAAGGTCAACTTCTTCCGTTTCTCTAAACTGGTGGTTGTCTATCTTGGTTAATAATAACAGCGACTGATTTAGCCTGGAGAGCCGCCTGATCTCATCATGTATTGTTTCCACCCCGTTCATTTGCTGTTCTGTAAAATTTTCTGACTGCATCAGCAATTCCAGTTTCGAATTTATAACAGCCAGCGGCGTTTGAATTTCGTGTGATGCATTTTCGGTAAAACTTTTCAAAGACTCATAATCTTTAAGCACCTGGCTACTCATCTCCGTAACTGCTTTATTAAGTTCCATAAATTCATTGATACCGGTATAGGTCAGTTCCAGTTTTTTTTTAGACAGCAGATTAAATTGTCTTAGTTGTGTAAGGGTGTTGTTAAAGGGAAGCCACAGTTTATTAAGGACAAAGCGGTTAATGATAAACAGTACCAGCAATAGCAGGATTACCATGGCCAGTGTGATGGAAACGATGAGTTGTATAAGATCTTCTATTTCCTGTTGTGATTTAGAAACTGAAACCTTATAATTAACCCCTGCAATATTTACAGGGAAAATTAATCGCCGCATGGTTCTATATTCGTCATCTTTTTCTTTTAAAATATCAACACTTTCAAATTTCCTGTTAATAACTACAGCCATCTTTTGAAACGAAACCTGCTGGTCTTTATAATCCGCAGCATCAGGCAAGTTGTTATGGACTTTTATAAAATCTCTTATCTCCTGTTCTTCTACCAGGAGATCTTTATCAAGCTGTTTAATTAAAACCAGGTGCACGATAAAATAGTAACAAACACCAGCAATCATAAATACGATGGTAGTAGCCAGAATGTTTGCCCTGTTATATTTTGCCAAAAGTTTCATCAATCTGTAAATTTATATCCCATACCATAAACCGTTTTAATATAATCGGCTTCCCCGGCTTCCATCAGTTTTTTTCGCAGGTTTTTTATATGTGTATAAATAAAATCGAGGTTACCACTCATTTCATCGCCCCACAAATGTTCTGCAATGGCAGATTTAGAAATCACCTTTCGTTTGTTACTAATAAAAAACAGCAGCAGTTCGTACTCTTTTCTTGTAAGCAGCAATTCGGCATTATGAATAGCGGCAACTTTTGCCTGCGTGTCGATACTAATATAATTAAACCGTATAATACTGCTTCCGCCAAATTGCTTTCGCCTGATTATAGCACCAATTCTTGCATTCAATTCAGATAAGTGAAAAGGTTTGGGCAGGTAATCATCGGCACCTAAAGTAAGCCCGGCCACTTTATCATCAATAGAGTTTTTGGCAGATATTATCAATACTCCATCCATCTTATTATTAGCACGCAGCTCTTTTAATATAGAAAGGCCGCTGCCACCGGGTAGGGTAATATCCAGCAGGATGCAATCATAATCGTATAATTCTGTTTTTTCTATAGCGGTTTTGAAATCGGAGGCAATCTCACATATAAAATCCTGCCCCTTCAAATAAGTGGTAATACTTTCACTTAATGACTTTTCATCTTCGATTATTAAAACTTTCACTAAATTTTTTTTAACAAAACAATTTACAAATTCTGTAGAGAAGTTGAAGTTACGCTGGATTTTGAATGGGCAATGTTGGCGGCGGTAAGTATTAAAAGTATTTTAGCTTAAGCCACTCTTTACGCACTATAAAAACTACAAATGTTCCTTCCTAAAGTCAGGCAACTTGTTGTACTGGATATAGGGTCATAACTCGGCCACCATCCAAGGTTATTTAGTAACCGGCAGGCTCTGGCTTTTCTAGTACATTTTAGAAAACTAGTAAATCTGGTCAATCAACTACTCCAATCAATTCATTTCAACCAGCATTCCATCAACTGTACAAGACATCGCAATCGTTACAGGAAAATGATTTTTTTTTGCGCAGGCTTTTATGTGCTTTCATTACGGGTGTTATTGAATAAAAGATATTTCGTATTAAATAATCAAAGATATACTATAGTATAAAAAGAGAAGGGGCCTATAATTACTAGTAGATATTCTATATATAATTTAGTGTTTTATATTTTTTTGTTATGAGTTTGTTTAGATCGCTTACTTTCCGATACAAAACTTACTGAATATATAATCCAGCTTATCTTCATTGGTCACCTCACCGGTGATCTCACCTAAAGCGTATAAGGCCTGTCGTATATCTGCAGATAACAGGTCACCAGAACGGTTTTCATCCATCCCTTTGCGGATTGCGGCAATGCCGTTAAGTAATTCTTTCAAAGCTGCAAAATGCCGTGCATTGGTGATGATTGTATCTTCCGCTGCTTCCTTATTGTGTACGGTAAGTTCAAATATTTTATCTTTTAAATGATCTATTCCTTTATTGAATTTGGCTGAAATATCAACGTTATGTTCTGAAGCTGAATGATGCTCATCTGCTTTATTGCCCACTAATAAATAACGTAAACCCAGTTCACTGAAAATATTTTCCTGCTCACGTAAATGCGCAGCCGTTTCTGTATGAATATCGTACACATACAACACAAGATCTGCAGATCGCATTTTTTCCATGCTTCTTTCAACACCCAGCGATTCAATAATATCAGTTGCTTCACGTATACCTGCCGTATCTATCAGCCGGAATAAGATTCCATTGATATTGATGGTTTCTTCGATCGTATCCCGTGTAGTGCCCGCAATATCACTCACAATTGCACGGCTTTCATTCAGTAAAGTATTCAGTAAAGTTGATTTTCCTGCATTGGGTTTGCCTATAATGGCCACTGAAACTCCATTGCGGATTACATTGCCTAAAGAAAAAGAATTGAGTAATTTTTTTGTTTCTGCTTCCATTTCTTCCAGTAATGCAAATAATTTTTTCCTGTCGGCAAACTCCACATCTTCAGTTGCAAAATCCAGTTCAAGTTCTATGAGTGCTGCAAATTGTACGAGATCTTCCCTCATTTTTTTTAAGGCAGATGAAAAACCACCCCGCATATTATGTAAAGCCGTGCGTTGCGATGCGGCAGTATTGGAAGCAATCAGGTCACCTACAGCTTCTGCCTGTGTAAGATCCAGCTTTCCTTTCAAAAATGCCCTTTGTGTAAACTCTCCTGCTTTCGCCAGTCTTGCTCCGTATTCTAAGCACGTTTCCAGTACACGCTGCTGAATGTACGGGCTCCCATGGCAACTGATCTCTATCACATCTTCACCTGTATAACTGTTCGGACCACGGAATAAGGAAACCACCACTTCATCAAGCTTCTGTTTCCCATTGTATAAAACGCCGTAATGCAGTGTATGAGAAGGTTTATCAGACAATTTTTTATTGGGCATCAACTGATCAATGATGGCAAATGAATCTTTACCGCTCAGTCTTACAACTCCAATTGCGGCAATGCCGGGTGCTGTTGCCAATGCAACAATGGTGTCATCCCAGCCTGAAAGTTTATTCATTATGCAAAGATAATAAGGTACTTTAGCGAACGAACAGCACGCCATTCAATAATAAGGTGAAGAAACATCTTTAAGAGGAATAGTAATAAGAAACAGGAGTACACTTGCAATAAAACATTCCGATGTGTTTATCACGTCATGCACTGGTTATACAGCCTGATCCTGCTTTCCAATCCCGGGAATAATGTTATCTTTTCATGAATACTTACTTACATGAAAACGATCATTTTCAACATTAAGGATTTTGAACGCCCTTATTTAATAAAAGCGAACAAGTTAAATCATGAACTGACCTTTGAAGAGCAGCCTTTAAATGAACATACCGTTTCCCTGGCTGCAGCACATAAAGCTGTAGTAGTATTTACCAATGATGATGTATCTGCAACAGTATTAAAACATCTACAAAAAGACGGAATCAATAATATAGCTATCCGTGCAGTTGGCTATGATAATATTGATATCAAAACTGCATTTGATCTGCACATAAAATGCGCTAATGTTCCTGAGTACTCACCCTATGCTATTGCAGAACATGCAGTTGCACTCATTCTGTGTTTGAACAGAAAAATAATAACGGCTGACCGGCAGGTACATCAACAAAATTTTTCCGTAGGAAATCTCGTAGGTTTCGACCTGTTTAATAAAACGGTTGGTATCATAGGTACAGGCAGAACCGGGAGTATTGCGGCTAAAATATTAAACGGGTTCGGCTGTAAACTCTTAGCTTTTGATCTTGCTGAAAATGATGAACTGATAAAAAAATACAATCTGCAATATGTTGACTTAGATGCATTGTGCAGAGCATCCGATATTATTACGTTACATACGCCACTGAATTCCGGAACTAAATATTTAATAGACCGGGAAAAATTACTTCTCATGAAAAAAGGAGCAATGCTGATCAACACTGCACGTGGTGCAATTATACATACAGAAGATGTTATACATGCACTTGATGATGGTACCATCGGCTATCTCGGAATGGATGTGTATGAAAAAGAAAAAGGCATTTTCTTTTATGATCATTCAGAAAATAAAATAGAAGATAATATGCTGATGAAGCTGATGAACTATCCGAATGTTATCATAACCCCTCACCAGGCTTTCGCTACGCATGAAGCCTTAACCAATATTGCTGACACTACTTTTTATAATCTCGATCAATGGTCGCAGCAACTTCCTTCTGAAAATGAACTGACTTAAATTCATTAATAAAAAATGCATTTCAAATATCCTCTCATCACGCATTTCGCATCATGCATCACGTAACACGCATCATGCATCCCGCATCCCATAAAAAAAGCTCCCATTTCTGAGAGCCTTGTAAAATATATTTTTTAACATTACTATTCCTGTACCACGAATGTGATTGGCTGGCGGTGATATGCATTTACGTTTCTTCCATTCTGTAAAGCCGGCGTCCATTTCGGTCCTTTCCGTATGATCTTTACAGCTTCCTGTTCCATGCCATAACCATGGCTGGTTTCTGCAACCACATCGCTGATCGTACCATCTTTACTTACCACAAAACGAACGATCACCTGGTATGATCCCGGAGGAGCACCTGCATCTGTTGCTACATCAGCATTGAGGTTATTACGAATGTATTTTGTCCATGCCGGAATACCTCCCGGAAATGAAGCTTCCTGTTCAACTTTGGTGAAAATTTTATTTTCATCATCATTAACCGGAGCTGCTATCACTCCACTTCCTTTATCTTCTATCGGAGCCTGAACTACCTGAACTTTATTGTCACTTTCCACCGTTTTGTTACTGATGGCCTGATCTTCTTTGATCTCCTGTATTTTTTCTTCCGGTTTTACCTCTTCATCTTTAACAATTTTAGGAGGTGTGAATTTTACCTGGTTCACTTCCGGTGGTGGCGGTGGGGTTGGTGGCGGTGGTGGTGGCGGCGGTGGCGGTGGTGGTTGATCTTTCTGGATCTCTGCCATTTGTGTATCCAGCATATCCGGCTTATCAGAATCTTTGCTCTTGCCCATATAACTTGCAAAAACAGTATAACCAAATATCAATGCAATTATAATAAGCGTAGCCACTAAAGCACGGATCAATCGCTCATTGTAGCTCTTCCGCAATTGATATGCACCATATTCTTTATTCCTGCCCTCGAAAATAATATCAAGGATATCGGCGTTTAAAATTTTATTTGCTTCCATGTTTAATCTCTTTGATGAACGGAATTATTTAATACCGTTTGCTTTTTCTGTTTCGCTGATCAGCATTTTTTCGATCGGCGCAATATCCACTTCTGCATAGTGTCCCGGAGGAATATCGCAGATCGTCATTTCATCCAGGATATCAATGGCATTTTTGAACGTAGCCGTTGAATCAGCTTTTATGATATACATCAGATCATCGATATTGGTAGCTTTTTTCTTTTCTACAATCAGGTCGCGTATGTCTTTAAAATTGGTGCTTTTGAACTGTGCGGAAAGTGTATTCGGATCCAGGTCTCCAAAATAATAATACACCTGGTTCCCTTTACCCAGGAGGATCGTCATAGCTCCTGATTGTTTCACTTTCATCACTTCATCCGTATTGTCTTTCGGCTCATTCATATTCATAGCCGTTGGCTGACTCATGGTTGTAGTGAATACAAAGAATGTAATCAAGA
>JANNZE010000443.1:0-2542 GCA_031410455.1 Chitinophagaceae bacterium
AGCCGTTAGTGAAAATGCATGCTGGCGCCAGATCAGGATGACCTGCGATACCGACAACAAACAACTGGAAGAATCTTTTAATTTTTTCTGCCTGGAAATTCAGCCGAAGATCCAGCCTTATGCAGATGCTCTGAATAAAAAATTACTGGCGGCACCTTCTCTCAAACAACTGGATCCGCAGAAATACCATACTTTCCTTCGCGTTGTTCAGAAAAATATTGAACTTTTTAAAGAAGAAAATATACCGTTACAGGCTGAAGTATCCGTCTTGCAACAGCAGTACGGACAGATCACCGGCGCAATGACAATAGAGGTGGATGGTAAGGAATATACTTTACAACAGGCGGGCAGATTTCTGGAAAGTCACGATCGTACTGTTCGTGAACAGGTATACCATAAAATACAGCAACGAAGACTTGCGGATAAAGAAAAACTGGATGAGCTCTACGACAAACTCATTGCCCTGCGAAACCAGCAGGCGCTGAATGCCGGTTTTACTTCTTATACTGACTTTCGTTTCAAGGAACTCGGCAGATTCGATTATGTTGCAAAAGATTGTTTTCTTTTTCATGAAGCGGTTAAGCAACATGTATTGCCATTGGTGAGAAGAATTTACGAACGTAAGAAGCAAAGCCTTAAAGTTGATGCCTTGCGTCCGTGGGACCTGGAAGCAGAACCGGAAGGAACATCACCTCTGCATCCTTTCCAGACAGGAGAGGAGATGCTGGAAAAATCTATCGACTGCTTCTATAAACTTGATCCTTTTTTTGCAGGATGTTTATCTAAGATGAAAGAAATGAATCATCTGGATCTGGACAGCCGCAAAGGAAAAGCGCCCGGTGGATATAATTGTCCGCTGGCAGAAAGTGGCGCTCCATTCATTTTTATGAATGCTGCAGGGCAAATGCATGATGTTACCACGATGGTGCACGAAGGTGGCCACGCTGTTCATTCTTTCTTAGCGCATCACCTGGAACTTTCAGGCTTTAAGGAATACCCGATGGAGATCGCCGAAGTGGCTTCCATGGCGATGGAATTATTCAGTATGGACCATTGGGAAACATTTTTTACAAATGCAGACGATCTGAAACGTGCGAAGATCCATCAGCTGGAAAGAGTGATCACCATTTTTCCATGGATCGCCATCATAGATAAATTTCAACACTGGGTGTATGCGCATCCTGTACACACACATTCTGAAAGAACTGCAGCATGGGTGGATATTCTTGCAGAATTTACAGAAGGTGTGATCGATTACAACGGCCTTGAAAATTACAGGGCCAATGCATGGCAGCGTCAGTTGCATTTATTTGAAGTTCCTTTTTATTATATCGAATATGGAATTGCACAATTGGGTGCGGTAGGCATGTGGATGCAATACAAAAATGATAAAGAAAATGCATTGCAGAATTACTGTAATGCATTGAGTCTCGGCGGCACCAGAACACTCCCGGAATTATATAAAACTGCGGGACTGGATTTTGATTTCTCCCCTGAGAAAATAAAAGGGCTGATGGATTTTGTAAATACGGAAATGGACCAGCTGCTGTAATTATTTGCAGTCATTGCATTTACCGGTCACCACCATGGCAGATTGCGAAGGACGAAATCCTTTGGGAAGTTTTACATCGGGAACGGTCACTTCATCAAGGCATATTGTTTTATTACAAATCATACAAATGAAATGAACATGGTTATCATGATGATGGCCCTGTTCGCAATTGTGTTTGCACAAAGCGTATAAAATGGAATTGTCGGTGGTAGGGATCTGGTGAATGATTCCTTTGTCAACAAAAGTTTGTAAAGTTCTGTACACCGTTACCCTGTCGAATGCAGCGTCGGTTTGTTTTTCAATATCAGCATGTGCAAGTGCACCGTCATTGTCTAAAAACAATTCCAGTATTTTCTTTCTGCCTTCTGTAACACTCAGGCCATTCTTTTTTAGTATGTCAAGATTGTGCGGCATATTAATTAGGATTATTGCCAAAGCCGTTCATGAATCTTTTTGTGGTGATCTTTTCTTTCAGCAGGCTTTCGATATCAGCCAGCAATTTTTCAATTTCTTTTTCTTTCAATCCATCATAAATTCCTCTAACTCTCCTGTTCTTATCCACCAGTGCAAAAAATTGTGTGTGTATGAACTGGTCTTTTATATTTTGCAACGTATCCGGCTTGCCGTTATCGATCATATATCCCTGTCGGGCCATTTTATACAATTCTGCTTTATCGCCTGTAACAAAATACCAGTTGGTTTTTGGGAGGGCGATCATTGAATCTGCAGGTTTGGAAACCGAATAACTTCCGTTATTATAATTCAGTTTGCCATTTATCATTTTACCGGCATATTCTTTCAGCATGGGCAGGCTGTCCACTTCCGGCTGACATGTATGTGATACGATGGCAAAACCCTGTTCGTCTTTATACTGGTTAAAAACGCGTCGCATGTTTGCATTCATCTTCGGACAAATTCCTTTGCACGTAGTAAAGAAATATTCTGCTACATATACTTTGTCTTCCAACGCGTTGTTGTTCAAAACCGTTC
>JANNZE010000444.1:0-3684 GCA_031410455.1 Chitinophagaceae bacterium
AAACTGGCGCATAATTTTTCAAAAGCAGGTAAGTCGGTACTGTTAGGTGCAGCAGATATTTTCAGAGCTGCAGCAGTTGATCAACTGACCATCTGAGTGAAAGAACGAATGTTCCCATTGTAAAAAAAGAAATGGGCAGCGATCCCGCTTCAGTGGCCTATGATACAGTCATCAGCGGTGTATCCCGTAATTCGGATGTGATACTGATTGATACAGCGGGAAGGTTGCATAATAAATTGCACCTGATGGATGAACTGTCTAAAATAAAACGCGTAGTGCAGAAAGTAATTCCTGATGCACCACATGAAGTATTACTGGTGCTCGACGGAAGTACAGGCCAGAATGCACTCGAGCAGGCCAAACATTTTACAGCCGCCACAGATGTTACCGCAATCGCCATTACAAAATTAGACGGAACGGCAAAGGGCGGCGTGGTACTGGCCATTGCCAACCAGTTTCAGATACCGGTAAAATTTATTGGTGTGGGTGAAAAAGCAGAAGACCTGCTCGTATTTAATTCAAAATCTTTTGTGCAGGGATTGTTCCCGGATGTTGCATAAATGAAAAAAAATACAGCTTGTATTGGTCTCTTTATATCAGTAAAATGTTTTGATCAGCAGGATCACACCACCATATAAAACAGTGGTTACAAAAATCCCTTTCGCAGTATGATCCCTGTTTGTATTGATGTAAATGGTAAACAATGCTGCATTCAGCAATAGTGATAAACTCAGTGCAACAGATAATGTTTTGAAACCTGGTTCCACCACCATGAACTGTATCACTTCTTTAAAAGTAAATACTTTGAATTTTACATATTTGAAGAGGATCAATCCCAGGAGAGGCGCTATGGTACCAAGAAGCAATCCCCAGTAAAAATTATCTTTCTTAAAAATCATTTGAACAATTTCTTTTTTTCAAGTGCTGCTTTCATCGTGTAATTGGTAAGGTCAAATTCCACCGGAACCACACTTACATAGTTGTTCGTCAATGCCCACACGTCGCTGTCCTTTGATTTGTCAAAATTTACAAATTTGCCTGTGAGCCAGTAATATTTTTTACCCTGCGGATCCAGTCTTTCATCAAAATCTTCCTCATATTTTGCATAAGCCTGTTTGCAGATCTTAATGCCTTTTATTTTATTAAAAGGAATGGAAGGAATGTTTACGTTCAGCAGTAAATGTTTATCGAGTTTTACCTGGAGAATTTCGCTGACAATGGTGTGCACGATTTTTCTGGCCGGTGCAAAATCTGCTTCATAATTATAATCCAGCAGGGAGAATCCGATACTTGGAATGCCTTCGATAGATGCTTCCATGGCAGCAGACATGGTTCCGCTGTAGATTACATTGATAGAATGATTTGCACCATGATTGATACCGCTCAGGCAGATATCCGGCTTGCGGTGAAGGATCTTGTCTACTGCCAGTTTAACGCAGTCCACAGGTGTACCGCTGGTTTGCCAAGCTTCGATATCACCAAATAAATTCATTTTATTCATCCGTAGCGGAGAGCCGATCGTGATTGCATGTCCCATCCCGCTTTGCGGTTTATCAGGAGCTACCACCACCACTTGCCCGAGATCTTTTACAGCTTCCACAAGGTTTCTGATTCCGGGTGCTGTTATGTCATCATCATTTGTAATTAAAATGATTGGTCTTTCTTTTTTCTTAGCCATTAATCTATTATCTGTTTATAATGCTGGGAAATACGGACGTCCTGTCAATTCACGGAACGGCCATGGAATACTGGCCAATATGATAACCAATGCTATTCCAAAAAACAGGAGTGCTTTGCGGTGTTTGGCTTTATCGGTCACTGATCGTTTAACAGTTGTTCTGCCAACGTGAACCAGTATCCAAGCCAGGATCATCATACTTCCATGTTCTACAGTGAAGAAACGATAGATCGGATTTTTCATGACCTCACCCATGCCTGAGGTTTTGATAAGCCGGAACCAGTCGCCGCCAAAAAACAAAACCAGCCCGATGAGTAACTGAACGTCGCAGGAGATCATGAAAAACAGGTTCATTTTATTATCACCTCCGTTGTACATTCTTCCGGAAGTTAATCCGCTTATAGCCCTGATAATGGTGATCAGCCCGAATATTAAAACTGCCCATCTTAAAAGGTTATGCACTATCAGTACTGCAGACATAATTTTATTTTTGAACAAAAATAAGGGAGGTTGATTGTTGTTACCCAAAATAAATTTTGTTAAGCTAAATAGTTTAGTATATTTGTGCTAATCAAATTAGTTAAACATGTCAGTAGCCGGCTTAAACCTGAAGTACCTGCGTAAACTGCGTGGGTGGACCCAGGAAGAATTTGCACAGAAACTAAACATCAAAAGATCCCTCATCGGTGCTTACGAAGAGGAAAGAGCAGATCCAAGACTGGATGTTCTGGAAATTATTGCAGATATCTTCAAACTGAGTTTAGATGAATTGTTATTGAAAGATCTCAGTAATACCAATAACAGTTACTGGATGAAAAGGCGCCAGCAAAAAATGGGAGCCTCTTCTGCAGACCGTAACATTATTCATTTTGTACCTGTGAAAGCAGCAGCCGGATACCTGGCCGGGTACGCAGACAGTGAGTTTATTGATGAACTGAATACGTTCACATTGCCCATGCTCAGTGGTGGTAATTACCGTGCGTTCGAAATCATCGGAGACAGTATGTTGCCTACGCCCAGCGGCAGTATCATTGTGGGAGAAAAGGTATCTTCCATTGATGACGTAAAGACCAACACGGCCTGTATCGTGGTAAGTAAAACAGAAGGCATTGTTTACAAACGTGTGGTAAAAAATAACAAGACGAAAAATAAGATAACGCTGGTGAGCGATAATCCGGTTTACCAGCCCTACCAGGTGAATTCGGAAGATATTGCCGAGATCTGGTCAGCGCAGGTGGTGATCGGGAAAGTTGCCCAGCAACAGCGCTGGGATGTAAATTCCCTTGCCAATCTTGTGAATAACTTGCAGGATCAGGTGAGTACTTTAAAGAAGAAAATGAATTGATATCCTGTTTCAACCCATAACTTTAACCATTCAGATACATCGATTAAAATTTAAAAACACAGTTATGATTAAGTTACAGATTGTTGGAAATCTTGGAAAAGATTGCATCGTAAAAGAAGTGAACGGAAAAAATGTGATCAACTTCAGCGTGGCACATACAGAGCGTTACAAAGATGCACAGGGAAATCAGAAAGACAGAACTACCTGGGTAGAATGTGCGTATTGGACAGACAAAACTACTGTTGCCCAGTACCTCACCAAAGGTAAAATGGTATATGCTGAAGGAAGTCCTGATGCTGATGCTTACACTAAAACGGATGGTACTGTTGCAGGAACTTTAAGAATGCGGGTACAGAATCTGCAACTGTTAGGCGGTAATACTGGCGGCTCAGAAAATAGCAACGCATATAACCAGGGCAATGTTCAGAATGTTGGATCAGCACCTGCTCCAGCTATGAAACAACAAATGCCGGTGGAAGATGATCTTCCTTTTTAAATTAAAAACTTTCTGAAGAAGGCTCCTGCTAAGGAGCTTTTTTCTTTTTATCTAATTGAATAAAGGATCTGTTTATGAATAAACCGGCAGGTATATATAATTTCATCAGTGTGTATATTCTTCTTATAACAGGATATACTTTTTACGGGCAAACCTTTGCGTTCG
>JANNZE010000445.1:0-4397 GCA_031410455.1 Chitinophagaceae bacterium
TTGGAAGATGTCCATGGATTGATAGCTGCTGCTGTTGCTGTTCCGGAAAGTTGTGCTGTTAATCCTGCACACGCATTTAAGGTTCCGCTGATAACCGGTAATGCATTCACCGTATATGTTGCGGTGATGAAACATCCGTTGCTATTTGTATAAGTTATGGTTGTTGTTCCCGATGCAACTGCTGTAACAAGGCCAGTGTTGGAAACGGTGGCAACACCTGTATTGGATGATGTCCATGGATTTACCGCAGCAGCCGTAGCAGTTCCTGAAAGTTGTAATGTTAATCCTACACATGCATTTAATGTTCCACTGATAACCGGCAATGCATTTACCGTAAATGTTGCCGTGATGAAACATCCGTTGCTGTTTGTATAAGTGATGGTTGCTGTTCCCGGCGCTACTGCGGTCACCAGGCCCGTATTGGAAATGGTGGCTATTGCTGTATTGGAAGATGTCCATGGATTAACCGCTGCGGCAGTTGCGGTTCCGCTAAGTTGTGATGTTAAACCTACACATGCAGATAATGTTCCACTGATAACTGGCAATGGATTTACGGTGAAAGTTGCGGTGATAAAACAGGCATTGCTCGTATAAGTAATAGTTGTTGTACCTGCAGCAATAGCAGTTACAAGGCCCGTATTGGAAACAGTTGCCACACCTGTATTAGATGACGCCCAGGTATTAATTGCAGCCCCGGAACCGTTTCCCGTCAATTGTGAAGTTGATCCTATACATGCATTCAACGTACCGCTGATAACAGGATTAGCATTTACGGTAAATGTTGCCGTAATAAAACATCCATTGCTGTTTGTGTAGGTAATGGTTGTTGTACCGGATGCTACTGCCGTTACCAGGCCAGTATTGGAAACAGTTGCCACTGCTGTATTCGATGATGTCCACGGATTAACTGCCGCTGCGGTTCCGGTTCCTGAAAGTTGTGATGTTAATCCTACACACGCAGATACTGTTCCGCTGATAACCGGCAATGGATTTACTGTTATTGTTACAGTAATCGGTACGCCAACGCATCCACTTGCTGTTGGAGTAATGGTATAGGTTGCAGTTCCGGCAACGGCACCTGTTGCAGTAAGTGTTTGAGCAATGGTTGATCCGCTTCCTGCAGTAGCACCGGAAACGCCTGATTGCACGACCGTCCAAGCATAAGTAGTACCGATAATAGTACTGGATAATGCGATATTGGTGGGAAAACCGGAACAAATTGTTTGAGATGCCGGAGTAGCTGTTGCTACCGGAATAGCCACTGTAACGGAAATTCCATAACTAACACTGCATCCCAATGCATCTGTTACGGTAAGGTTTATAAAATAGGTTCCTGATGTTACATAAGTATGAGATGGGTTCTGCAAGGAAGAAGTGCCGCCATCACCAAATGTCCATGCAAATGTTGAATTGGTGGTCTGGCAGGTTTTATTAAAACTGAATGTTCCGCACCCTGATGCCGTATATGTAAAATCGGGATTCGGCCCTATCGTGGCAGTTCCGCCTGAACATGCTCCGCCAAAATTGAGAGAGAAGCCACTGTTGCTGGAAGAGAAATTATCTACCAACAGGGCATACGTACTCCCGGCAGTAACATTCATGGTAGTAGTTTCCCACGCAGCATACGTACCAAAACATCCTGCTCCTGAATTTGCTGCTCCCGGTTCTGAGGCAACACAACTGGTAATACCCGTTGAACCTTTACATCCGCTCCAGTTACACGCTACACTCGTACCCATAGTAGAACAACTTGTAGGGTCTCCTGTAACATTAAATAAAGCCCAATCATAATCATCCCCTGTATTTACGGGCTGAATATTAAATTCAAGTGTTCCTGAACAACCAACTGTAAACCGGAACCATTTTGATTGACGCTCACCTCCAATGCCCCAGCATGTGTTGGCAGGACTAACTTCCTGCGTGCCGAAGCCTGCAGAAGATGTTGACTGAGAAAATTGTGTAGACGTACACAGTATTGCCGCAGTACTGCAGTTTTGCCCGGCAAGTAATGGCGGTGTTGAGGTAGTTAAACAGGAAGTGAAAGTTCCAGCATTGCCTGTGGATGCACTGGAGATCATGAAATAATACACAGAACCGATCTGCAAACCATTGAATGTGGTAGATAATGGCGATGCCCCACATGCTGTATTTACAAATGAAAATCCACCGATGCAAGTGCCTTGTAATAACGATAATTCAATATTACCTGTCATAGTACCATTGGTAATGGTAAACTGAGCAGTACTTCCGGTTGCTGTAAACTGATACCACACATCCGGATGTGTACCGCCACCGGCCTGGCATCCCACCTGCCCTGTCCAGCTATCGGTTGCGGCAACAGTAGTGCCATTTAAACATGTACCATTTTGTGGCGATGTAATAGCAGCAGAGCAATTATTATTTGCAGGTTGTGCAAATACTGAGATCAGGATAATAGATAATATCCCTGTCAGTATTATTTTTTTGATCATCTTACTTATAATGATATTCCGGTAATGGTTTAAAGTCAGGCGAATTTATTTTCTTGCGGGATGGTATAAAAACGTCGGTCATAGGATTCAGTTTTAATGTTGTATCTGAATTTTCCTGCCTTAACTCTTCAATAAGGATAAATGTTTCTGTGGTAAAATAATAGCGCATTTTCTCATTCCAAACCTGAAACTGATAAGTGCCTTTTAAAGCGCTGGATTTAATCCTGATTTCGTCTGCGCTGTATTTTCTGGTAACAGTGTTCTGCTGACTAAACCCATACAGGTTACATGTTAAGAGAAAAAATAATGAGTAAAATTTTAACATCTTGAAAGATATTAAAATTTTACCCTTTTTGATGAAACAATTGAAGGTTTATTTGAATTTGTGTGCGAAAATAGAATTCCAGACCAATCTGCTTCAATTCCGAACCTATGCAAAGCATTTTTTAGAGAAAATCAGGCTTTTTCCAGTATCTGTATATCGAGTTTTTTCATGCCCATCAGCGCCTTCATCACTCTTTCGGACCGGGCTTTATCAGACATCCATGAAGATAATTGAGAAGGTATAATCTGCCAGCTTATGCCGAATGCATCTTTAAGCCATCCGCACCAACTTTCCTCTCCACCGGCCGTTAAGGCATTCCAGTAATGATCGATCTCTGCCTGATCTTTACATTCCAGCACTATTGAAATACCTTCAGTGAAATCAAATTCATGCTGACCAAAGCCATCCATTGCTGAAAAATTTTCACCGTTCAGCGTGAAACTCCCGAATTTCAGGGTTCCATTCATAGGTCCATCAGATTCGGTATACATTTCTTTACGAACAACAGCACTTTTGGGAAAGATCTTTACATAATGCTCTATAGCTCCTGATGCTTTTCCAAACTTTTCTCCCACAAATAAAAATGCAAGAGACAGCTTTTGAACACCTTCGGTGATATTTCCTAACATGAGTTGCCAAGTGATTCCAAACTGATCCTTAACCCAGGCATATTTTTCTGCCCATGGATAGGTATCCAGCGGCATCATGACATTTCCGTTCTCCAGCAAAGAAGCATATTTTTTTTGAATTTCTTCTTCCGACTCACACATCACAAAAAATGAAATAGAAGGATTTATGGTAAACATTGGTCCACCATTCAGTGCCATTACCTCTTTACCTTCAATGCTGAACTTACACACCATCGGTGACGATGACAATATTTCTGCATCCTTAAAAATGGAACAATAAAATTTCGCAGCCTGTTCTGCTTTTCCATCAAACCATAAACATGGATATATATTATTATTCATAAAGGATTTTTTTATTTTAATGAAGATAATATCTATCTCGAAATAATAAGATGCGGTTCGTGGATTAATAGTTGATGCAGAAATGGTTCCGACTGGTTTTCGTGTTTACGGAAAATATAGGTTTTTGACCTGGAAGGTTTTAAACGTATGATCATTTTTTCTTCCAAAATGTTTTCTCCATCCATAACAACTATTTCTTTGATATCCGCTGCAGTATATTTCCTCTTCCAGCTGGTGAAAAATATTTTTTTTACAAATTGAATCAGGATAGGAAATGACCAGTAAAAAGCGATGATGAACATAAAGAATTTACTTTCAGCATTTGATTTGCCATTGGTAAAATTGAAGTAGAAAAATACAATCCAAAACAGGAAGGCTTCGAGTACATACGTTTTGGAATGATCAAGTTTTTTAAATTGTATTATTCCATTTTCTACATTCAATAAGCCATCTTTTACATAAAACTGATTCATTTTTCAAAAATTAAGAAGGTGTAAACGTTCTGACTTATTGAAGTTAATTAAAAATCTATTTTACCATTGCGGTACATCTCGTCAAGCGGGCTCATAATATTCACGAGCGATTCTCTTTTTACATGCAGGTAACGGTTGGTAGTTGATATACTGAAAT
>JANNZE010000446.1:0-2979 GCA_031410455.1 Chitinophagaceae bacterium
TTCATCATTCAAAATTTATAATTCATAATATACCTACAGCGCTTTTTCCATAATGTGATGCGGAATATTCAGTTCCTGGAATTCAGAACCGGAGAGCTTATAACCCAGCTTTTCATAAAACCCAATGGCGGTATCCCGGGCATGCATCATCATTTTTTTATAACCTTTATCGCGGGCTAAATTTTCTGCAAAAGATAAAATAGAGGCACCTACTCCTTTCCCCTGTAAATTTCCAGGCACGGCCATTTGCCGCAACTGAACACAGGTTTTATCTATCGGGGCCATCATACAGCAACCCAGCATTTCATCCTCTTCAAAAGCAGCGATGAGTATATTGTGCTTTTCATTTTCCAGTTCTTCTTTCGAGAATGACAGCCCAAGCGGTTGCCTCAGGATAGCATTTCGCAATGCAATCATCTGCTCATATTCCCTGGAACCATGATCTATCTGTTTCAAGCCCATCTATAAATATTTACAAGTGTTTGTTCAAAGAAATTACAAGTTAATGAAAAAAGGCATTGATTTTTGCTGGTTCTGTATTTCTTTAAGGGCGTCAAATCAGCCGCCATAAATATCATTCCAACTCAAAAATTAATTTATTTTTGGCTTCAAACCCACGCCTGTATTGACTTTGAGCAGTCTTCTAGTATTTCTTTGTTTTTAATTCAAAAGGTATATTTTTGCACCTGATTAACTAAATTAAACTACCATGTCAGACATTGCAACAAGAGTAAAAAAAATCATTGTTGACAAACTAGGTGTTGATGAAGCAGAAGTAACCCCTGAAGCTTCTTTCACTAATGATTTAGGTGCCGATAGCTTGGACACCGTAGAATTGATTATGGAATTCGAGAAAGAATTTAATATTTCTATTCCTGACGAACAGGCGGAAACTATTACCACAGTAGGCCAGGCAGTATCTTACCTGGAAGAAAACGCCAAGTAATCATCTTTTTTTAATTATCACAGGCAAATTGTATGGCTTTTAAAAGAGTTGTTGTTACCGGTTTAGGTGCAATTACCCCTTTGGGAAAATCTGTTCAGGAATACTGGCAGGGACTTACCGATGGTGTTAGTGGCTGCGACCATATTCAGCAATTTGATGTTACAAAGTTCAAAACACGATTTGCCTGTGAGGTTAAAAATTTTGATGCCACCCAATACCTCGACCGTAAAGAGGCCCGCAAAATAGACCGCTATTGCCAGTTTGCATTAATTGCCAGCGACGAAGCCGTCAAAGATGCAGGAATCACCAAAGAAAATGCAGACCCCGATCGTGTGGGTGTGATATTCGCCAGTGGTATCGGTGGCCTCATTACCTTCCAGGAAGAAGTGATCAACTTCGCTTCCGGAGATGGTACACCCCGTTTCAATCCTTTCTTTATTCCAAAAATGATCCTGGATATCGCAGCCGGACAAATTTCCATGCGCCACGGTTTCCGCGGTCCCAATTTCGCTGTGGTAAGTGCGTGTGCATCTTCTACCAATGCGGTGATCGATGCATTTGATAATATCCGTCTTAATAAAGCCGATATCGTTATTACCGGTGGAAGTGAGGCTGTTATCAGCGCTGCCGGTGTGGGTGGTTTCAATGCCATGAAAGCTTTGAGCGAAAGAAATGATTCTCCGCAAACGGCCAGCCGTCCTTTCGATAAAGACAGAGATGGTTTTGTAATGGGAGAAGGCTCAGGTGTACTGGTATTGGAAAGCCTTGAACATGCTCTTGCACGCGGAGCAAAGATCTATTGCGAAATAGCAGGTGGTGGCGCAACCGCAGATGCACATCATATCACTGCTCCGCATCCGGAAGGGCTCGGTGCCAAAAATGTAATGATCGCAGCATTGAAAGATGCCAATCTTACGCCGGAAGATATTGATTACATAAATGTTCACGGAACATCAACTCCATTAGGTGATATTGCAGAAACCAAAGCGATACTGAGTGTTTTTGGTGAACATGCGTATGATCTTAATATCAGCTCCACTAAAAGTATGACCGGTCATTGCCTTGGCGCAGCCGGGGCACTCGAAGCACTTGCCTGCATACTGGCCGTTACTAAAGATGTGATCCCTCCAACAATCAATCACTTTACAGATGATCCGGAACTGGATTCAAAACTCAACTTTACTTTCAACAAAGCTCAACACCGTACCGTTAATGCTGCATTAAGCAACACTTTTGGTTTCGGCGGACATAATGCTTCTGTTATTATAAAAAAGTACAAGCCGTAGTCTTCCCTATTTTTCTTCCTTTTATTATTCCTTATTTAAAATACGGTTAACAGTTAATTAGTTTTAATTTCGGAAAAACTTGCGCTTTTGCCATTAAAGATCATCAAACAATTTTTTAGTTCTGAACCCAATCAGAAAGCATTCAAAAAACAATTGGGCAATGTGCTGGGTTTTGTTCCGGGAGATCTTGATCTGTACAAAACTGCGCTCAGTCACCGCTCTGTAAGGGAAGGCGCTGATGAAAATAATGAACGGCTCGAATTTTTGGGAGATGCCGTATTAAGTTCGCTCATCGCACACCATCTTTTTAAAAAATATCCATACAAAGGAGAAGGCTTCCTCACTGAAATGAGAAGCAAAATGGTAAACCGCCAGAAACTGAATGAGATCGCCCTTAAAATGGGTTTGAAGAAGATCACTATCTACAACAAATTCGACAATGCACTCAAAATATCCCAGATCTTCGGCAATACGCTGGAAGCGCTGATAGGTGCAGTGTATCTTGATAAAGGATATAAAAAAACACAACGCTGGGTAGAGAAATATATCATTCTTCCGCACCTGTTTACGGATGACCTGGAGTCGATAGAGATCAATATAAAAAACAGGCTGTACGGCTGGGCCAACAAGAACGGAAAGGTTTTGGAATTTGCCACGCTGGACGAAAGTTTTGAAAATGGCCGGAGATTATTTACCATTGGTGCAACCGTTGACGGTGAACTGGTAGCACAGGCGAAAGGATATAAT
>JANNZE010000447.1:0-5987 GCA_031410455.1 Chitinophagaceae bacterium
ATATTCGACGAAAAACCGGAACACCTTATACTCGCTGAACATAATGGCTCTTATATTGGTTGTGCCGATAATGGCTTACTTACCATGATCCTGGAAGAACCACCCAAAAAAGCAGTGGCGCTCCCACTTTCCAAAACGGCACAGAAAAACACATTATATTGTATCCAGGTTTTTGCCAAAGCTTTTAACAGCATCCTCGAAGGAAAAACGATGGAAGAAATAGGCGATCCCAATGTGCACATCAAAATAAAAAATCCACTGAAACCTTTACTCGGTGGAAATTATATTGAAGGACAGATCATCTTCATCGATAATTTTGAAAATTTGATCGTCAATATCACTAAAGATGATTTTGAAGAACAACGTAAAGGCCGCAGGTTCTCTATTGTTTTTAAAAGAGAAGAAGTGATAGACAAGATCAGTGAAACCTATGCTGATGTTCCTGAAGGTGAGAAACTGGCCATGTTCAATTCAGCAGGTTACCTCGAAGTTGCCATCAACAAAGGAAATGCAGCCGGACTTTTCGGATTACAGGGCTATTCTGAAAAAGGAAACCAGAATCAATTCATCAATCCGGGATTATTTTATCAAACCGTAAAAGTATATTTTCAATAAAAAAATCATCAACAATGAAAAAAGGATTTTTAATGCTCACGCTCCTCTTAGCAGCGTTTGTAAATTACAGTCAGGTGAAAATGCCACAGCCTTCGCCTACCCAGATGATCCGCCAGGATTTTGGTTTGGGATCCATCGAACTTACTTATTCCCGTCCCGCTGCAAAAGGCAGAAAGATCTTCGGTGACCTCGTTCCGTTCGATAAGATCTGGCGTACCGGCGCCAATGGTGCTACGTTGATTAAATTCAACCAGCCCGTTCAGATCATGGGAAAAGCCGTAGACACAGGCTCTTATGCATTTTACACCATCCCGGGTACAGAAAACTGGACGATCATTCTGAATAAAGGCGTTAAAAACTGGGGAACTTCAGGATATTCAGAGTCAGATGATGTGATCAAGATATCTGTACCTCGTACAAAAATGAAAAATTATGTTGAGAACTTCACTATGGGTTTTGCAAACATAAAACCTGAAAGTTGCGAATTGCAAATGATGTGGGAAAAAACAGTGGTTACAGTTCCTATTACCACCAATATCAAAAGCAAATTAAAAGCTGATCTTGACAATGCGATGAAGGGTGATAAAAAGCCTTACTGGCAAGCCACACAATTCTATAATGAATATGATAAAAATCTTCCTTTGGCTTTAGAGTATGCAACAAAAGCTACAGACGAAAATCCTAAAGCTTATTGGGTTTGGTTATATAAAGCAAAAATTCAAAAAGAAATGGGCGATAAATCGGGTGCAACTGCCAGCGCTAACAAATCACTGGAACTGGCAACAGAAGATAAAAATGACGACTACATTAAAATGAATAAAGAACTGTTGAGTAAATTAAAATAATTCAACTTTTTTAAAAAACTATACCGCCTTCCTGGGCGGTTTTTTTATGTGCAAGCATCAGATCTTAATTCAGCATCGTTGTGTCACTCACTTGTACTGTTGAACGCATTGCAGCATTCAAAATATTTACCACAATTACACAAGTTGAAAACAAAATTTTTAATATAGCTAAAGAGATGGCACAAGCATACATGTACATACAGATCCATTAAATCCTGTCATCAATGTTCAATTGTATTCCTTGTTCTGTTCTTCAACCACTGAATAATAATCGCCAGAAAAACAACACCTAGTGCACCGATCACATTCAGCCATAGGAAAGAGATCACATCTAATTTATAAATCAATATCACACCCAGTTCTGTGATAAGTGCCGCCAGAAAAACTGCATTTGCCCTAACATATTTTATCCAGAATGCCACAAGAAAAATTCCCAAAATAGCACCATAAAATAAAGAACCTAAAATATTTACGGTCTCAATTAAACTATTTCCAATATTATGGGCAAACATGGCAATGATAATCGATATAATTCCCCATGTAAACGTATACCATTGTGATGCTTTATATTCTTCCAGCGCCGAACATTCTTTCTTCGAAAATTTTTGGTGAAAATCTACCATCGTACAAGCGGCCAGTGAATTTAACGCTGCAGCTATGCTGCCCCAGGCTGCCAAAAATATCACAGCAAATAATAAACCTACCAGGCCTACAGGCAAATGCTCTTTTACAAACCGCAGGAATATATAATTGTTATCATTCACATCTTTAGTTCCAAGTGCTGCTTTTAAAACTGTTTGGTATTCGGTTCTTTTTTCATTGGACAGTCCTTCATTTTTATCTATCAATGCCAGTTTATATTCCTGCTCAATCTTTATTAACTGTGGACCAAAATCAGTTTGCTCTGCAATGGCCTTTCTTGAATCATCAAAATATATCGGTGCTTTTGTATGGAGATAAAAAGAAAATATCAACACGCCTATCAGTAAAATAAAAAACTGCATGGGCACTTTCACCAGGCCATTCATTAATAAACTCTTCCGGCTTGCTGCCGTATTTTTAGCAGTGAGGTATCTCCCAACCTGGCTGTGATCCGTTCCAAAATAACTGAGCGCTAAAAAAAATCCGCCAATCACACCACTCCAGATATTATATTTATCCTTCCAGTCAAAACTGCCGTTCTTCATCCCGGTTGTTATAAGGTTCATCTTCCCTCTTGCAGTGGCCTCGTGGATCGCTTCGCTGAATCCAATACCTTCCGGCAATAAATGCACCGCCGTATATCCAACCACAAATAATGAAATGAAAATGATCGCCATCTGCAATCCCTGTGTATAGGCAACTGCTTTTGCACCGCCGGTCATGGTATAAATGATCAGCAAACCACCCATCACAATATTGGTGAGATAAATATTCCAGCCCATGATGGCACTCAGGATCAGCGAAGGCGCATAAATACTTACGCCTGTACTCAATCCCCTCGACAACAAAAATAAAAATGAAGTAAGTGTCCGCGTTTTCAGATCAAAACGATGTTCCAAAAATTCATACGCAGTGAGTACTTTCAGTTTATTATATACCGGCATAAAAAACAAACTGATAACGATCATCGCAAGCGGTAAACCAAAATAATATTGAACGAAACGCATTCCATCAGAATACGCCTGGCCCGGTCCTGATAAATAAGTGATCGCACTTGCCTGTGTGCCCATAATGCTCATCAGCACCAGGAACCATGGAAGATTGCGGTTACTTAAAAAATATCCTTCCAGGTTTTTTGTGGTTCGGCTTTTATATACACCATAACCAATGATGAACAACAATACGCCCGCTAAAACGATCCAGTCGTAAATACTCATTGTTATTTTCTTTTATTCGCAATAAGGTTCGCGAACAAACGATATGCACCTGCAACACCAGCAGGTAATTCTCTGAAGAATACAATGCCCGTATATATAAATCTCCCTTTGCCATACTCCGCAACAATCAGGCTTCCATCATTCTTCTGTTCATTCGGATCATTCATGGAAAATAATTTCTGATAATTTGTATCTATGTTTTCTGCATGATAAATACTTCTCTCCTGAATCCATCCTTCAAAATCTGCAGCCGTAATTTTATTGGGATAGTTCAGCAGTTTATGGTCCGGGATCAGAAAATTCACCGCCGCATTTTCATCTGTTATCCTGTTCCGGGAAATATTAAAAGGATAAGGAGAAATATTTGCTTTCACCGGGCCGATCGAATTATTGGTATTGTACTGCACCAGTAAAACTCCACCTTCCTGCACATATTTCATTAAAACGGCATGTGCATTACTCAACCAGCTGTGAATATTATAAGCCCGAATTCCTGTGATGATCACATCCAGTTTTTTTATTTTTTCATAGGTAACATCCTGCTCTGTCAGCATCGTAACCTGGTAGCCCATTTGTATCAATGCTTCGGGAATTTTATCTCCGGCACCTGCAATGTATCCCGCCGTTTTACCTTCTGTTTTCAGATCCATTTTAACTATACGAACCGAAGGTTTATAATGGTAGCCGATAGCAGGAATGTGATCGTAATTGATTTTTTTAAATCCGTTTTTCTGAAGCGGAACACCTTTCCCATTAACCTGTAATTGTACATCAGTTGATGAATGCGCAGGAAAATCTTTCGGATCAACAGAAAATTTCAGAGAAGACACCATTCCTTTTTTAAAAACTCCAATAGAATCAATCACTGCTTTAGGTGTTCCGTCTTTTATTATCTCTAATGAAGAATGAACAGACCAGTTTTCATTAGGATTCACGTTTACTATAATTTCCCTGGACATCTTAATATTATCCGGAATGATGATCAGCGAAGGAGAAACAGAAATGTGTAAAGGATCTGTTATGATAGCTGACTGATAGACCTCACCTTTTACAGGATCTGTAGATTTAAACTGCAATGGTTTTCTGAAACCATACGTTTTTCCATTGATCGTTACGCTGAAATTAACAGACAAAACATTTTGCGGCAAACCGGTAAGTTGGGGATCTATAGAAAATGAGCCGTCTTTCAGCGGTTGTTCCAACCAGTACGGTTGCGAATTTCCATATTCAAACGGAATGAATAAAGTTATATTTTTTATAGAATTCACATTTTGCGGTGATATATTAAAGTTCACCTTTTCATCCAGTATATTCACTGAGGCTGCATCGATCTTCAATCCATTCCTGTTGTTGAACACCAGGTTAAATTTTGCAGAATCACCTTTTGCTATGATCACATTCTGTGAGACAGCTTCCATAAAAATTCCCGATGAATTCAATATGCAATTTTCAATGGCAGATAATTTTTTCATCAGCAATTCATCTCCCGACCTTTGTACAAGGTCATGCAACAATTGTAATTTTTGAATAGATGCTGAAGGCAGGGATGGATCAAATTGTTTTATCAAATCATTCACGGTCTCTGTATACTGTGTAATAACCGTTTTATCATTTACAGCATAACGATTTACTGAAACATCTATTCCATCCATCAGGTCATTCACGGGCGCATCGCCTTTGATGGTAGCGAAATATTCAATGGCAACTCCTCTCTGAGCAGGAACACCAAAGCCCTGACTTTTATGATTGCTCCTGCTGGCTGCAGCCATTTCACCATAACTGATGCCCATCAACGGATTGAATACACCTGCATCTATTTTAAACTGGTCTTCTTTCTGTGTGTTGGTAGCACCAAAATTGAAGGTGTTCCATAACAAACGTTTTACTTTCCAGGGAGCTAGTCCCTGTCCCGGGAACTGAGCAGGATCAGCCGCTGCTTCAAATGCTTCACCGGCCAGTATTGCCGAAGCTGTATGATGACCATGCCCGCCTTCACCTGTGGTAGGAAACCTGGTGATGATCACATCAGGACGAAATTTCCTGATCACATACACCACCTCTCCCAATATCTTCTGGTGATTCCATTTTTGAAAGGTTTCATCGGGACTTTTACTGTATCCAAAATCATAGGCGGAACTAAAAAATTGTTCTGCACCATCCACCTTTCTGGCAGCCAGTAACTCCTGCGTGCGGATCAGGCCTAGATCAATTCCCTGTTCATCTCCAATTAAATTCTGACCACCGTCACCTCTTGTGAGACTTAAATAACCAGTACGGAATTTTCTTTCATTGGCGAGATAGGATAGTAATCTCGTATTCTCATCATCGGGATGTGCCGCAATGTATAACACAGCGCCATGCACATCCAGTTTTTTAATGTCCTGCAGAATATCGGCTGCATTTTTCGTTTGTGCAGCAATCGTATTAACTAAAAACAAACAAGCAATCAGCAATCGGTACATCTTTATATTTTTATTGGCCTACAAAAAATACAGCATTTGTGAACATCAGTTTTCCATTCTCCCAGAAACTGCGGAACAAAGGATCATCGGTAAAATAAATCACATTGCCTCGTCCCATGGGCTGCACTGCTATTGATGTTCCGTCCTGTATCTTATTTCTTAATTTGTTTCCTACAAAACCAGACACCTGTTTGTCTTTTTTGAAA
>JANNZE010000448.1:0-3423 GCA_031410455.1 Chitinophagaceae bacterium
CAGGAAGAAATGATAAGGCTGGGAACGGCAGGCATGAACAAACGTTCTTTGTCTCTTGGATATTCATGGTGATTGCCATGCAGAACATATATCAGTCTTTGTGTTTTCGGGCTTTCCGCTATAAAGTGAAAAACAAAACGGTGCATGAGATATTCAAAAAAACTCCAGAAGAACATCCCTGCGATAAATAAAGAAAATATGCTGATGGTATCGATCTGTAATTTATAAGCGTAAAGAGGAAGAAGGATCAGTACAGGCGAGTACAATCCCCAGATTACCAGCGGATGGGTTTTGGTGAGATATTCAACGTACTGATTATTGAAAAGCCTTGCTTGTCCCTTATTATGTATCTTTTCAAACTCCATTTATAGATCCTTTTTGCAAATATACAAAAGGAACTTTTTTATCAGGAAAGCAATACTAAATTTGCCAAACTTAACATTTCATATGAAACTTGTAACATATTTAAAAGGAGATCACGATCAACTGGCTTTACTGGTTGATGGCTTATTGTACGACACCGATATTCTGCATCCTGATCTTCCTATCAGTATGGCTATGTTTCTCAATTACTGGGACGATGTAATGCCTCTGGCCCTCGCTTCCGAAAGAAGAATCAAAGAAGGCCTGGTAAGAAATGTTTTGTCTACTCCTTACGACGGAGCTTTTTTATTGGCTCCCGTTCCGCATCCTACCAGTTGCCGCGACGGTTATGCTTTCCGCCAGCACGTTGCTGCTGCACGCAGGAACCGAAAAGTGGAGATGATCCCGGAATTTGATCAGTACCCGATCTTTTATTTTACCAACCACAACAGTATACAGGGCCCCGGGGAAATTGTTTGTATGCCCGATCATTTTGAAAAACTGGATTTCGAACTCGAAGCATCTGTAGTGATCTGCAGAAGCGGCAGAAATATAAAAGCCGCTCACGCGGACGAATACATCGGAGGGCTCATGATCATGAACGATATGAGTGCCAGGAGATTGCAAATGGAAGAAATGCTGCTGAATCTCGGTCCTGCCAAAGGAAAAGATTTTGCCACTTGTATAGGCCCGATGCTGGTTACACTGGATGAACTGGAATCATATGAAGTTCCCTGCAAGGAAGGACATACCGGTAAAAACTGGAACCTGAACATGACCTGCAAGGTGAACGGTGTGGAAGTAAGCCGTGGAAACCTCGGCGATATGGACTGGACGTTTGCAGAAATTATTGAACGCTGCAGTTACGGTGTGAATCTTTTTGCAGGAGATGTGATCGGCAGCGGAACGGTGGGAACCGGTTGTTTCCTGGAACTGAACGGAACCGGAAAACTGAATGATCCGGAATATAAAGAACAATGGCTTCAGCCGGGAGATGTGGTGGAAATGGAAATAGATGCACTGGGTGTGCTCTCCAATACAATCGTAAAAGAAGAAACCGATTTTTCGCTGCTTGCTTTAAAAAAATAATATGTATTTAGATCTGAAAGAACTGAAACCGGCTGATGTACAGAATTATTTACAGCATGCCATAGCACCGCGGCCGGTATGTTTTGCATCCACCATCGACAGGGAAGGACATGTAAATCTCAGCCCTTTCAGTTTTTTTAATTTATTTTCTTCCAATCCGCCGGTCGTTATTTTTTCTCCGGCAAGAAGAGTACGTGACAATACTACCAAACATACTTTACAGAATGTAGAGGAAGTAAAAGAAGTGGTGATCAATATCGTTGATTATGATATGGTTCAGCAATCTTCACTGGCAAGTTGTGAATATCCGAAAGGCACCAATGAATTTGAAAAAGCCGGCTTTACGGCAATACCTTCTACGTTGATTACACCGCCACGGGTGAAGGAAAGTAAAATTCAAATGGAGTGTAAAGTGATCGAAATAAAACCTTTGGGTACAGAAGGCGGAGCCGGAAACTTAGTGATCTGTGAAGTGTTGTGTATGCACATTGATGATAATATCCTGGATGAAAATAAAAAAATAGACCAGCGTAAAATTCATCACATTGCACGCCTCGGAGGCGACTGGTACTGCAAAGTAGATGAACACAGTTTATTCATGGTTCCCAAACCCAATACACAATTAGGAATCGGAGTGGATACCCTGCCTGATAACATCAGGTACAGTAAAATTCTTACCGGTAACGACCTGGGTATGCTGGCTAATGTGCATGAAATGCCTGTGATCGATCCTGCATTTACTGACGATAAGCTGAAAAATATTGTTCAGTATTATTCCATCGATCCGCAGGAAATGGAAAAGGAATTACACAGCTATGCACATCATTTATTACAGGATAATAAAGTGCAGGCAGCGTGGCAGATCTTATTAGCCTGATAAGATGATCAGTACTGGTTAACTTCTTCCAAAAACTTTTTTAAGAATTTCTGTAGTTCTTGCTACAGGATTTACCCTGATATTTTTTTCTTCAGTAGCGATCAGGTCAAATAAAGAGTTCGTTGCTTTTAGTGTTACATAAGAGGGCAGATCAGGATTTAATTTATTGACCGTTGTGGGAAAACTATTGTAGGTATTTACCATGTCGCTGTAATAGCGTGTAGCACTTACTTTATCCAGTGATGATTTGATAACCGGTGCAAATGCTGCGATCAGTTTTTCATTGGTTTTTATCCTGAAATAATGCGTGGCACTGGTATCGCTCCCGCGGATAATATTGATGGCATCAACGATCGTCATTCCTTTAATGGCATCTATAAAAATAGGTTTAGCAAATCCCACGGCATCTTCTGCACCCCGGTTTATCTGCAGGATGGCTTTGTCTACCATTGCATTCATTCCCAGGCTGCGCAACGTGTTTTCAATTTTCTTAGCTTCCGGTGGCAATAAAATTTTATAGATCGCAGAGCTGAAAAAACCATCCACCGTATTCAGTCGTGAAACAGCCTTCCCTGTTCCCTGGTCCAGTGCCTGACGTATTCCCAGTGCCGCTTCTTCAGCGCTGTATAAACCACTGGAAGAATTTACAGAAGGCAATTCTTTTAAAACATCGCAGGAAGAAAGTGTAACCGCAAGAGCCAGGATGGTAATAATCAGTTTCATATCTAAATTTAGGTAAGCTATCGCAACTATATTGCCACATAAGTTGTCAAGGGTGTTAAATGCAATAAAAGTTGCTTGTCTGCCTCGGGCACAACATTTACCTTTGCGGCTCAACATCATAAAAATACATAATGAGTCAGCCGCATTTATCAGAACAGGAAATTATCAGGAGGGAAAAACTGGAGGAGTTGAACAAGTTGGGTATAGATGCTTTTCCTGCCGCATTGTACCCGGTAAATTCCAGCGCTGCTTACATTAAGGAAAATTATACAGAAGATAAAAAAGAACAATTTTCAGACGTTTGCCTGGCAGGCAGGATCATGAGTGTACGTGATATGGGAAAAGCCAATTTTGCTGTATTGCAGGATGGT
>JANNZE010000449.1:0-4074 GCA_031410455.1 Chitinophagaceae bacterium
AAACAAAATTTCTGTGTCAGCACTTTGAAACAACTGCTGTCACAGAAATTTTGTTTGACTAAATCGCCAAAAGCCTTATTTGTAAAGAATACCGGGGATACGGTTTGCATCAATCAGTCGATAACCTTTACAAATACTTCACTGGGAGTATATACCAACTGGTTTTGGAATTTTGGAGATGGAAGTACTCAAAACGGTGGGATGAATGTAAACCATGCATACACCAATCCGGGAGTTTATATTGTTTCACTTACAGTAAATAATTCCAAAGGACAAGGTAATTGCGGGTGTTCGAATACCTATTATGATACTATAACTGTTTCAAACATTACCGGTTTACAAATACTGACACCTGATTGCAGAAAAATGCTATGTGCCGGGGATACCGTAACCTATTGTTCTTCCATTCCCGGATGTTTGTCTTATAACTGGTCGGCAGTGGGAGGAACGGTAATCGGATCAGGCAGTTGTATAAAAGTGGTCTGGAACAATTTATCTTCTTCTGTAGTAAATCCAACAGTTTCACTTTCCATATCACCGGCCTGTGCAGGAACATGCGGCAATACAGCCAGCCTGATTGAAAAAATTCTGTATAATGGAATGCCTATACAGGGTAATTCACCTGTGTGCGTTAATGCGGCGTCAACCTATACCTTACCCACTCTCCCGGGTGTGTTTTATACCTGGAGTGTTCTGCCGGCAACAGGTTTTGTCATAAATAATGGCACCTACCTCAACAATCCGGCTTTCGGATTGACCTTTACGGCTGCGGGCAGTTATACCATCACGTGTAATTACATTGACAGTTCAAGAAATTGCCAGGGCTCTTCTTCGAAAACGATTATAGTAAGACCAGCTTATGCTATTGTAGGGCCTACTACCAGTTGTACGACCTGCAATTCAGTATTTAATACCAACCCACCGGGCAATATGGTGTGGACTATTAATACATCACCCATTACCACGATAACAGGGCCATCCATTTCACATTCCTGGACGTCTGCACAAACAGGAACTTTTATTGTAACGGCTACACAAACAGGTTCGCAATTTTGTAATAGTCCTCAACAGGCATTGATCGTTGTGACCCCAAAACCAATTCTCAGCATTTTCAAAAGCGCTACGGTGGCCTGCCCGGGAACGGTGGTAAAATTCTGGGTAAACAGCAATGTAAATGATATGGATGTAACCTGGACTTATCCACCCGGAACGCAGGTTATCTATAATCCGGGAAGTATAAAGGATACTATTTATTTATCTTTTACAGGAGCAGGATCTTATATGGTTACAGCAACCCAATTTTGTAAAAATCTTTGCACTTCAACAAGCATAAATACTTCCGTTGCAAATCCTCCTGTCCCTGCTTTTTTCAACCCGAAAACGACAGTTTGTATTGATGAAGTGGTTACGTATTCTGTAGCCTCACCTATCCCTGGCATTGTGTATACATGGGAAATTACAAACCCAAATCTGGGTACTATACAATCTCCGCAAGGATTACCAACAGTAACCATTTTATGGCATGGCAATGCAACAAATTCCGGTCAGCTGAAAGTAAGTCATTGCGGAGGTACGGCTACCAGAAATATCCTGGTCACACTTCCTGTTCCTGTGACTATTACCAAAACCGGAAACTGTATCAGTAATGGTTTAGGTTATACATTAACTGCAGGTCCGAACGGGCAATCTTCCTATGTATGGAATCCAGGGAATATCAGCGGCCAGATCCTGAATAATGTCACAAACCCGGGCGTTTATACCGTTACTGTGAACGGCGGAAGCGGCGGAAGTTGTGCTGTTACAAAATCCATCAACATATTAACTGACGGATACAGATTTGCTATCAGCCCGCCTTGCGTGGTAAGTAATTGCAATTTAAATAGCTTCAGTATTCCGCTCACGCAAATGGAATTAAGTATACCCTGTGCGGCTACCTTACAGTGGTGGTTTAAACCCGTAGGTAACCTGGTTTTCTCTCCGATAACGGGAGCGAACGGCCCAAATCATAATGCAACACAACTGGGCTGTTACAAATGCATCGCCACTTGCACCAATGGATGTAATGTAACATCAAATACCATTTGCATTCCGGATGATATTTATTTCTGTTGTGCTACTCCCAACTGTGCTAATGTAACTTTCGGTATTGACTTTAATTATTCAGGATGCAGCCCTACTGTATTCACAGGATCGTATACGGGTACCGGTTCACCTTCCGGAAATTTTCCTGTATACTATTGTTATGGTGATGGTACTTCTGCATTACTGCCTACCTTAAACGCATCGCATCAATATGGTACTGCGGGTCAATATAATGTTTGTATAACACAAAAAACACTTGTTTTTAATACTACCTCAGGCACCAATGATACCTGTTGCGTAAACAGGTGTAAGTTGATAGATGTTCCTGTGGTGGCAGGTGTTAGTGCAAGCTGGAATTGTAATACCGGAATTTTATCTATGAATGATGCCTCGTCCTACTATCCTAATAGTACAGGTGCAACATACACATGGACCATAACAGGTGGAACGTATATCGGAACTTTAGGAAACACCACAAGTGAAGCGGTAATACCTACCAGCAGCGGTAATTTTATAATTACCTTAAGTGTTACAAAAGGTTCGTGCACTTCCACCACTTCTATTCCTGTGCAGGTAAATATTCCTAACGCGGCATTTACGGTCAACCCAAATCCTACCTGCAGCAAAGACATAACCTATTTTATTGCAGCACCCGGATATGCGAGTTACAGGTGGTATTTTGGAGACGGCTCCTATTCTTATTCATTCCCTGCAGCATTCCCTCAGCATCAGTATACCAACAACACCAACGCACCTATTAATTTTATTGCCAAATTGGTGATTACCACCGTTGATGGATGTAAGGATTCCACTACTCAAATAGTAACTGTACATCCAAAACCAATAGTAACTGTAACGCCAAATCCGGTTACCATTTGTAAGGGAGGTTCTGCTGTTTTAACTGCCAATATCAATCCTAATGGCAATACCATGTGTAGTAGTTATAATTACCAGTGGAAGAAAAATGGCACCAACATTTCTGGTGCTACCAGTGCTGTTTATAATGCAACAGATTATGGATTGTACAGCGTTTTTGTTTCCGGATCAACACCAGGATGCAACTGCACCATGCTTTCTGATACAGCCGTTGTAAAATTATATCCTGATGCTATCGCCAAAATAGAAACCAGTTCAACCGTTTGTTTTGACCCGGCTTTTAATCCATGGAGTTTCAATCTCACTGCAACTTATTATACCGGATATACTTATAACTGGAGCAGCAATAATGGTGGTATCACCTTTTCACCGAATGGAACTTCTTCAAACTTCACAACAGCAACAGGCACATTAATAAACAATAATAATTTTGTTATTTATCTGCAGGTGATAGATTCAAATGGCTGTGTGGCTTACGACAGTTTATGTATTTATACTTATAAAAATCCTTCAGTAGTAATAGCGGCCACAGGAACTTTATGTGCTAATTCACTCAATACAATAAATGTTATATCCCCAAATATCAATAATAATTATACCTGGAATACAGGAGCATCAGGTCCGGCTATAACTACATCTCTCGCAGGACTTTATTTTGCAACCGCCACTAATCTGTTAACGGGATGCACAGCTACCAGTAATATGATCAATATTAATCAAGCACCCAGCCTTCAATTGTTTCCGATCGGGTGTGATACTATTTGTGAAGATGATTATATCAGTATTCCATTAGCGCAATTACCAAACCTTAGCAATTATTATGTACAGTGGTTTGATGGCATTAAACCAGCAGGTACCTTAATCTATTCAGGCTACGGTGCTATTACCATTCCAGCTAATTTATTAAGTCTTGGATTACACCATTTGTGGTCGACTGTTGTATTCCCTAATGGTTGTGAAGACAGCAGCGGAACCTATGATGTATTTATAAAAAAATGTTGTGTTTGTGCAGGAAGCAGCTGGGCTTTTAAAGAATTCAGCACAGATAACGGAAATACTTATCAGAACTGGCTTTGTGGGCAACAGGAAATAGCGATAGGATGCAATCCGTTAATT
>JANNZE010000450.1:0-2867 GCA_031410455.1 Chitinophagaceae bacterium
ATATAAAATATAGTAATGATTTCAATTAATTGAACGATGCATTTTTGCTCTATAAACTGCAGGGGCCGGTGTTGGTGGCATCCCATTTGAATGAATTATTTCTCAAACTCCTAAAACAAACACATGGCTAAGTCATCAAAAACAAATACAGTGGAAACTAAAAACATCAGCTCATTTTCCAATTCATCTATTGATAAACTGGAAACTTCTAAGATGAATTCTTCAAAATATGCTCCTACAAAAGATGCATTAATGGATCTGAAACAACTGGCCCCGGAAGACGGACTAACAAAACTGATGGAAGATTCCATAAAGGATTTATACTGGGCAGAAAATGCTTTACTGGTAGCATTACCAAAAATGGCAAAGGCCGCTAATGCATCCTCACTGGTTGATGCTATTCTTACTCACCAGGAACAAACCAAAATACATGTGCAACGATTACAACAGGTATTTGAAATGCTGGGCAAAAAACCACAGGCCATGAAATGTGAGGCTATGGAAGGATTAATGAAAGAAGGTGAAACCGTTATTGAAGATACAGATGCAGGAACACCGGCGCGTGACCTGGGGATCATCATGGCATCGCAAAAAGTAGAACATTATGAGATATCTGCCTATAACGGTATCATAAAACTTGCAACAAAATTAGGCCGGGCAGATGTGGCTGATATATTGATGCAAACCTTAGAAGAAGAAAAAGAATCGGAAACAACACTTTCAGATATAGCAGATACAAAGATCAGTTTCCAAACTGAAGCAGAATAACATTCCTATTTTATCCATCATTTCAAATTATTACAATGACAGAAAATGTATCCGGCAATGGATCAGAAAATGAAAAAACAGAACAACTCCGGCAACATACCAGCAATTCGCAGGGAGAAATTTTAACCACCAACCAGGGAGTGAGAATTAATGATGATCAGAATACGCTGAAGGCAGGAGAAAGAGGTCCCAGTTTACTGGAAGATTTTATTTTCCGGGAAAAAATGACGCATTTTGATCATGAAAGAATTCCGGAACGAATTGTTCATGCAAGAGGGTCAGCGGCGCATGGTGTATTTCGCCTGGAAGAAGATATGAGCGAATTTACCAAAGCTGGTTTTTTAACGGATACTTCGCGGGAAACACCGGTGTTTGTAAGATTTTCTACCGTGGCAGGCTCACGCGGATCCAGTGATCTTGCCCGGGATGCAAGAGGATTCGCTGTAAAATTTTATACAGAGGAAGGAAATTTTGACCTGGTTGGAAATAACATCCCTGTATTTTTTATCCAGGATTCCATAAAATTTCCTGACCTCATTCATGCCGTAAAACCTGAACCGCATAACGAAATTCCACAGGCCGCATCCGCTCATGATACTTTCTGGGATTTTATTTCGGTAACACCTGAATCTGCACATATGATCATGTGGGTAATGAGTGACCGTGCGTTGCCCAGAAGTTACCGGATGATGGAAGGATTTGGTGTACATACATTTCGGTTTGTAAATGAAGAAAACAAATCCTGTTTTGTAAAATTTCACTGGAAACCTTTACTGGGCGTTCATGCAGTTTCATGGGATGAAGCGCAGAATATTTCCGGCAAAGACCCTGATTTTCACCGGAGGGACCTCTGGGAAGCCATTGAAACAGGCCATTTCCCACGTTGGGAACTTGGAGTGCAGATCGTTCCGGAAGAAGATGAATTCAAATATGAATTTGATCTGCTGGACCCCACAAAATTGATCCCCGAAGAACTGGTACCTGTAAAACGAATCGGTACATTAACGCTTAATCGCAATCCTGATAATTTCTTTGCAGAAACAGAACAGGTGGCGTTTCACATCGGCCATATTGTTCCGGGAATTGATTTCACTAATGATCCTTTGTTGCAGGGAAGATTATTTTCCTATACTGATACGCAGTTGATAAGGCTAGGCGGACCGAATTTTCATGAAATACCGATCAACCGGCCAATAGCGACTGTTCATAATAACCAGCGTGACGGACATATGCGGCAGACGATTAACAAGGGGAAAACAGCACACAGTCCAAATGTAATGTCAGGAGGATGTCCATTCCAGGCCGGCAAAATGCAGGGTGGATTTACCAGCTATACAGAAAAGATTGATGCACACAAGATCAGGGAAAGGAGTAAAAGTTTTTTTGATCATTTCAGCCAGGCGAAATTGTTTTACAACAGTATGACTATACCTGAGCAGAATCACATCATGGATGCTTTGTCATTTGAATTAGGAAAAGTAGAATTGATATCTATCAGGGAAAGGATGCTGTATTTTTTATCGCAGATCGATGATGGCCTGGCTGCAGCAGTTGCCTACAATATCGGGATGCACATACCAAAAGGTTTGAAAACAGAGCTTAACCAAAACGTTCCGGCAGATGCTGATCCACAGGATTACTCATCTATCGTAAAAGAAGGATCTTTAAACAGGTCACCGGCTTTGAGCATGGCATTTACCAGGGAAAATTCTACCCACACATAAGATCGCCATTTTAGCGTGCGATGGAGTGGATGAAAATGCAATACTGGAAATTAGAAAGGTTTTGGAAGCTGAAGGTGCTTCGTGCGATGTTATTGCGCCAAGGCTGGGATTTATTACAGGCATACATGAGAAAACCATCCCGGTATCCAAATCATTACTGAACACTGCTTCAGTTCTTTATGATGCAGTTTTTGTTCCGGGTGGAACCAATAGTGTAGCAACACTGGAAGCAGATCCGGATGCTGTACATTTTTTAAATGAAGCTTTTAAGCATTGTAAGGCAATTGCCGTAAATACGGAAGCGTTGCAGGTATTGAGAGCTACCTATTTTGGTAGAAAAATATCAATACCAAAAGTTAAAGAAGAAGGAGAAAT
>JANNZE010000451.1:0-2858 GCA_031410455.1 Chitinophagaceae bacterium
GGAAAATACAGGCCCATGTTCGCCAATACGGTGTGCATGCTCGAGAACCGGGATCCTACAAAATTTTCTGAAGAAGCAAAAAGTACAGATAAAGTTTTGAATAAAATGTATGAGGATAATGAGCATCATATTGACCAGGAAAAAGTGCTGAATGCACGCTTACTCGATATGCTCATCGCAGATTTTGATCGGCATGCAGACCAGTGGCGCTGGGGTACAGATGATACCGGCAAAGGAAAATTGTATTACCCTTTGCCACGTGACCGCGACCAGGCATTTTTCCGTTCAGATGGATTGCTGGTAAAATCATTGTCAAATAACATGATGCCTTTCCTGGAAGGTTTCAACAAGAGCATTAAAAGCGCTCCCGGAATCAATTTTGTGGCAAAGGATTTTGACAGGCTTTTCCTGAATAATATTAACGCGGAAACATGGAAGAAAATTTCAACTTCTTTCGTTTCATCTATCACTGATTCCGTGATTTTAAATGCCGTAAAAAAACTGCCTCCGGAAATTGCTCTGCTCAATAACGGCAAGATCGAAAAACGACTCATGAAGAGAAGGGATAAACTGGAAAAGAAATCTTTCAGTTACTATAAATTCCTGTCAAGGAAAGTGAATGTGGTAGGCTCAAATGAAAATGAATTGTTCCATTTTTCCAGCGACCCTGCCGGTTTACACCTCAAAGTTTACCGTAAAGAAGAAGGACAGGATTCTTCGACAGTGATGTTCGACAGGATCTTTACCTCAAAATACACTAAGGAATTAAGAATATATGCACTGAATGGTGATGATAAAATAGAAATCGATCCGGATGTGTCGCAGCAGCATATTAAATTGAGATTGGTGGGTGGAAAAGGAAAAGATACTTTTGATCTGAAAGGCAACATACGCAATTTCATTTACGACCAGAGGAACGAACAGAATGTATTATTGCATACCCGGAAATCAAATAATGAGATCAGCACCACACCGTTGGTAAACAATTATGAAAGAACAGGATTTAAATACAATGAATTTCTTTTCCCTGTAGTGAAGATCGGTTTCAATCCGGAAGATAAATTGTTTGCAGGTATAGGTTTTAACTGGACAACCCATGCATTCCGAAAAGAACCGTTTGCCACTAATCAGAAATTCACGGCATTGTACGCATTCAGTAAAGGCGCTTACCAGCTTCGATACGATGGAATATTTAACAACATTATTTCAAAAGAAGATGTAATTGTAAAACTGGATATTGTAAATCCAACGCTTGATAACTTCTTTGGTTATGGTAATGATACAAAATTTGATAAATCATTACGCCCGGAATATTACAGGGTAAGGTACAAGCGTTTTGAATCTGATCTGTTGATAAGAAAACGTTTCAACAATATTTTCAATTTTTCAATCGGACCAACTTATTATCAGTATTGGTCTGATTACAACGATAATAAAAACAGGATTCTCAGCAATCCTTTACAGATCGGACAGGATTCTGCGAATGTATATTCCGAAAAAAGATATCTGGGAGGTAAAGCAAAGCTGGATATCAATTACCTGAATAATGAAAGATATCCTACGAGAGGGATATCCTGGATGACCGAATTCACGGCTTTGCGGGGTTTTAACGACAATACGCATGCGTTAACCAGGTTAACTTCTGATATGACCGTGTATGCCAGTATCACCGATCCTTCGAGAGTATATGCGGTACTCCGTTTAGGTGGCGGGCATATTTTCAGTGATAAATACGAATATTTCCAGGCGCTTACATTAGGTGCCAATAACTACATGAGGGGTTTCCGTAAAAACAGATTTACAGGATCTTCAATGGCCTATGGAAGTACCGAACTAAGATTCAAATTATTTAAATCTAAATCATATATACTGCCCGGAGATTTTGGTGTGTTAGGATTTTACGACTTAGGCCGTGTCTGGCTTAAAGGAGAATCTTCCAAAAAATGGCACAGCAGTTACGGTGGAGGTTTTTACATCGTTCCATATAACTATATGCTGGTTTCAGCAACAATAGGATTGTCGGACGAGGATAAACTTTTCAATTTTACACTTGGCACAAGATTCAACTTAACATTTGGTTCATGGAACAAATAAATTTATATAAAAAGGCCGAACAATATGTAACTAAACTTTTTCATGAAAATGAAAATGCAAAACTCATTTACCATAATCTGGACCATACAAAGTATGTGGTGGAAAAAGCAAGTGAGATTGCCGGTCATTACCAGCTGGGTGAAAGAGAAATGCTCACGATCTTTCTGGCATCGTGGTTTCATGATACCGGTTATTTATTCGGTCCTGCTGCCGGCCATGAGGAAAAAGGTGTGGAAGTGCTTGGTGCCTTTTTAAAAAAATATCCTGCGGAAGTTGGGCTTGAAGAAGAAATTGCCTCCTGCATTATGGCCACTAAAGAACCCAGGAATCCACAAAATATCTGTGAGGAAATAGTATGTGATGCAGATACCTATAATTTCGGAACCAAAGATTTCAACCTCAGTAATAAACAGGTATTTAAAGAAATACAATTATTGAAAGGAGTTATCAGGAGGGAAGATTATGATGATGCAACACTTAAAATGATGGAAGCGCATACTTTTTACACTTCTTACTGTAGAGATTCACTTAGCCAGCGAAAGAAAAAAAATATGAAAAAATTAGAAAAGAATGTTCTGAAGGCAGATATGATGGAAGGCCCGCAGATCAATGAAAAACAAGGAACCACGAAAGGAATGCAGACCATGCTTCGCCTTACTTCTTCCAATCATATCAGCCTGAGTGATATGGCAGACAGTAAAGCTAATATTCTCATTTCTGTGAATGCGATCATCATTTCAGTGATTCTGTCTGTATTGCTAAGA
>JANNZE010000452.1:0-3383 GCA_031410455.1 Chitinophagaceae bacterium
AAATCATCAGCGCACTTACAGAACAGGCGCAATTACTTACGCTTACTTCCCGCGCTTTTCATAATAATCTATTAGGAGAATATGAAGCATACGTACACCAACTTTTAGGATATGATAAATTGCTTCCTATGAACACCGGTGTGGAAGCTGTTGAAACGGCCATGAAGCTAAGCCGTAAATGGGGATATGAAAAGAAAGGCATACCAAAAGACCAGGCCAAAATAATTGTATGTGACGCTAATTTTCACGGACGTACCATTGGTGTGATCTCTTACAGCACTGATCCTTCCGCCACACAAAATTTCGGACCATTTGTTCCCGGATTTATAGCAATACCTTATAATGACCTGAATGCGCTGGAGCATGCTTTGCAGGATAAAAATGTTGCGGCCTTTTTATTTGAGCCCATTCAGGGAGAAGCTGGTGTGATGGTTCCCGATGATGGATATTACAAAGGCATTCGTAATTTATGTTCGGAATATAATGTACTGATGGTTTCCGATGAAATACAAACGGGCCTTTGCAGAACAGGCAGAATGCTGGCCTGCGATCATGAAGATGTACGACCGGATATTGTAATATTAGGAAAAGCACTCAGCGGTGGAACCATACCGGTCAGTGCAGTTTTAGCAGATGATGAGATCATGCTTACCATCAAGCCGGGAGAACATGGAAGTACCTACGGCGGCAATCCCCTGGCGTGTAAAGTGGCCATGGCTTCTTTACAGGTTCTGGTGGAAGAAAATATGGCAGTGAATGCTATGAAGATGGGAGAATTATTCAGAAAGGAATTAGAAAATATTCAATCACCTTTCATTAAAATCATACGCGGCAGAGGATTATTGAATGCCATCGTGATTGAACATACGGATAAAGAAGCCGCCTGGAATTTATGCCTGAAACTGATGGAGAACGGTCTTTTGGCCAAACCAACGCACGGCGATAAAATTCGTTTTGCTCCTCCGCTGGTGATCAATGAAAATCAGATCCGGGAAGCAGTGAAAATTATTCAGAAAAGTTTAATTGTTTTACAATAATGGATACACACCTGCACCACGAACTTCCACATACAGAATCACATTTGAAGAGTTCTGATTTATTAAGAGATATCGTTATTGGTATGAGCGATGGGCTGACCGTTCCCTTTGCGCTGGCTGCCGGCCTTAGTGGTGCCGTAGATAACAGTTCTATCATTGTGATAGCCGGTATTGCCGAAATTGCTGCGGGAAGTATTGCTATGGGCTTAGGCGGTTACCTGGCAGGCAAAACGGAGCAGGACCATTATAACAGCGAATTGAAACGCGAATTTTATGAAGTGGACAATCTTCGCCAGCGCGAAATAGAAGAAACCAAAGAATTTTTTGCCAACATCGGATTAAGTGAATCTTTGCAGGAACAGGCAACGGAAGAAATTGCACAGGATAAAAAACGCTGGGTGGATTTTATGATGAAGTACGAACTGGGCCTGGATAAACCCGATCCTGCGAGGGCAAGAAAAAGTGCCCTGAACATCGGCATGTCATATATTGCCGGTGGCATCATTCCGTTAAGCCCGTATTTTTTTATAGACGATTCTACGGAAGCGTTAAAAATTTCTGTAATCGCCACCCTGATCTGCTTATTTGTTTTCGGTTATTTCAAAAGCAAATTCACCGGTGTAAATAAATTATCAGGTGCGCTGCGGGTGATGCTGATAGGTGCTGTTGCAGCCGGTGCTGCTTTTGGTGTGGCAAAAATTCTTGAAGGATAAAAGGCATTCAGGGGCTATCCACTGAATGCTTGACATTGGTGGATATATTACTCATCGTCCACGGAATTTTTTTCACAAACGGATGCTGACGAACCGGGCATTCCATTTTATCACATATCGGGCAGGAGAAATTCAGGCAGCCATCTGAATGCACAAACAATTCAACAGATTCACCGTATTCTTTTCTCACCAGTTTTGACAGATCATCTATCTCTGTATGTGCTTCATGTACATTAAAATACCAGGGCACCGTAAGATGGCAATCGAGGTGCAGGATGGCTCCGTATTTTATAATCCTCAGATTATGCAGATCGATCCAGTTTACATTCCTGTTTTTATTCAATGTATCCACCATGCTTTTCAGCAATGATTCATCAGCCGCATCCATGATACCTGCAATGGAACTCCTTATGATATTATATCCCGTAAAAATGATCACAAAAGCAAATATCATGGCCACTGCGCTATCGATCCATGTAATATGGGTGAAATACAGGGTGAGTAATCCGATGATGATCCCAGCGGTAGTATAGGTATCGCTCTTTAAATGCCGCCCACTGGCGATCAGGGCAAGCGAATTATTTTTACGCCCGTATTTTTCACATACACTTCCTGCTATATAATTGATGACCGCACTTGCGGCGATGAGAATAAGACCCGTATCCAGTTGTTTTATTTCATGAGGATGGGCAAGGTTATTCGCCGCTTCCCAGATAATAAAAATTCCTGCTATAGTGATCATGGTTCCTTCTACGGCTGCAGAAATGAATTCTACTTTTCCGTGCCCGTAAGGATGATCTGTATCTCTTGGTTTTCCGGAAACATATAAAGCATACACACCAAATAATCCCGCAGCCACATTTACAATACTTTCCAACGCATCCGTTAAAATAGCCACTGAATTGGTAAGATACCAGGCAACGATCTTTACTGCAAATAAAATCACTGACAAAGCAGCAATCCCTTTTTGAATTTTCAGGTTTTGAGCAGATGTAGGCAAATAATGAAGTTAAGCGCCAAAGATAATTGAACTGTTTAAGCGATGCCGCTAAAAAATGTGAAACAGGCTGAAATTACTGAGGCTTCTACCCTTATTTTTGTGGCCAAAATTGATTGCTATGAATTTTCAGTTGTCAGAAGAACATTTAATGATTCAGCAGGCCGCACGTGACTTTGCTGTGAACGAATGTCTTCCCGGTGTAATAGAAAGAGATGAATTACAAAAATTTCCTAAAGAACAGATCGAAAAACTGGCTGACCTTGGCTTTATGGGCATGATGGTAAAACCGGAATATGGCGGAAGTGGGCTGGATACTGTAAGTTATGTGCTGGCGATGGAAGAGATCAGCAAGATTGACGCAAGCGTGAGTGTGTGCATGAGCGTAAACAACAGTCTTGTTTGTTATGGTCTCCAGGAATATGGCAATGAAGAACAAAAACAAAAATACCTTACGCCTTTGGCGCAGGGCAAAAAGGATGGAGAATTATATATAGGTGCGTTTTTATTAAGTGAACCGGAAGCAGGCAGTGATGCTACTTCTCAGAGAACAACTGCAGAAGAAAATGGAGATCATTATCTGTTGAACGGTACCAAAAACTGGATCACCAATGGCGGTTCGGCAAGTGTTTATTT
>JANNZE010000453.1:0-2205 GCA_031410455.1 Chitinophagaceae bacterium
ATACGCAACTGTAATTGCAAAACCAATGAGGAACATCATACCAGGATTTCTCACTTTGGCTTCATCAATCAATCCTTTTAAAAACGGATACCCGCCAAAGAAAAAAACGATACTTGATAAAACCAGTAAAAAATATTGTGAACCTGCAAAACTTATCTGGAGATTTAACCATTGTTGTATCATCGGCGATAAAAGCATAACCGGTACAGTGAGCGCCAATACTACATAAAATCTTCTTTTAAAATCAGCAATCATACCTGTATGATTTGCCATGCCATGTATCTTATTTGCAACAGGCTCTAATGTCATTCCACACAAAGGACATTTTCCCGGCGCATCCTGCATAATATGCGGATGCATAGGGCATGTGTATTTTTGTATGGCATCACCAACACTTACACCCGTAGATATAGCATTCTCAGCCTTTTGATGAGGAAATTCATGAACCGTGCTTTTTTGGAGAATCAGTATCATTCCGCAAACCGGACAGTTACCCGGTTCATTTTTATGGATCTGAGGATGCATTGAGCAAGTATAGCTGGCTTTCAGTTTTTGATGTTCCATATTATTTTATTTACAGCATACTTTCTTTCTGAAAAGAATTGCCTTAATTATTGAGAATATCTTTTTTATAGTCATCATCTTCTATTCAATTTTTAAAAGGCTGTCTCTTGTTTTTGTTGCCCAGTCCATAATTATTTTTATTTCATCCTCATTTAATTTTGCATCTGGATGCATGATAGTATAACCCTGAATTGGCATAGATCCATCTTTGATACTTGTTGCTATTGCTCTTAGTTTGTTTGCCTTTTTTCTTTTGGAGTACCTTCCGAACTCGCTGAAGTTTAAATTTTCTTTTCCTTCCCTGATATGTTTAGCCATCATCCATCCCATGGGTTGTACATTCATATACCACGGATAACGTGTGTTGTTGCTGTGGCAGTCGTTACACGAATTTTTAAAAATATCATACACTTTAGCAGGTATATTTATTAATTTGGATATATCCGTAGTTAATACCTGTCCACTGATATTGAGATCAGGTTGAACAAACTGTATTGCAATAAATAGAATAAGCAATACCATAAGCATTTGTTTAAACAACCTCATACTTCAATTAATTTCTTCTTTTACAGAACCACATGTAAGCATTTTAGTGCCCAGGTATGGATTTTTTATTTCTTTTGTTTCACTTAGCCAGATAGCACCCTTATTATCGTTATACATTGGGCAAAATTCTTTGTATAATGGCTGGCCGGCACCAAAGGCTTTAACCATATCATACATATCATTACTTAGCATATCAAAATGTTCTCTTTGGTGTTCAAGCTTACCCGCATTTTTAGCTATATGTTCAGCCATTTCTTTGGCATCATCAGATAAATCATCCCATGCTTTCTTTTCATCACCAGTTAATGATGTTGTTTCCATTTTATCCATTGATGTAACAAAAGTATTTGCAGCGTTTGCTGCTTCCTTCCCATTGTCATTGCTTAAAGCATTTTTTATTTTCAGATATTGACTTATCATTTCCTGCATCGCACCATCAACTTTGGTATTCGTATTATTGATAAGCGTGGCGGTATCCTTCATAATGGAATTATCAACTTTTATAGTATCATCCTTTTTATTTTCTTCGCCGTTTTTAACGCCGTTGTTGCAGGCTAGTAAAGTTGTAGCTGTAATAGCAATGCTGATTATTATATTTTTCATCTGTTTATGTATTTAGTTTGTTTTAATACAGATATCCTCACCGGCCACCTTTAAAGGAATAGCATGGGTAAGGCAGTTTTGTTTGGTTATAATATTTCTTTAACAACGCCACAGGCCAGCATTGCGGAGCCGTAATAAGGATTTTTGATAACCTTATTATTACTGAGCCAAGATGCTTTTTTCATGGGGCAAAATTGCAGGTAAATCGGTATTGGAGAAAGTTTAACCATTTTAGCCAGGGTAAACATATTGGCAGATAAAGTAACAAATTTTTCTCTTTGAACTTTAATGTCTTTGGTTTTAGAAATTGCAGCAGCATCGCTTTCTAAAGCTTTATGGCCCACAGGCGTTACCACTTTGCTGTCTAAAGCATCTAGTTCTTTGGCAAACGCATCAGCACTAACAGCAGCAGCATTTGAGTTGCCACTAACCAACGCATCTTTTAATGTATAATAGGAATTGAGTAACAGGGGAAATTGTGTTTTTGTACTG
>JANNZE010000454.1:0-3510 GCA_031410455.1 Chitinophagaceae bacterium
ATGGTTCCTTGTATGCTCTTTGATAAAATTAAACACAGGGGACGCTGAGGTTTCTTGTGATCTTTTGAATACTTGTTGTGTTCTGTGTTACTATAAAAATCTAAAGGTTATTGTCCTCCATTTTTAAGCAAATACTCGGAGACTGCTTTACTGTAAGCGCTGCATTTACCACCTGCTTTCAATTTGTATATCTCTTTTAATGCAGGATCATTTATAACAGATAATGCAAACAGACGCGCTGCCTTAAATTTTTCCCTGCAGGCAGCCTGTTTGGGTGTGGGTATTTTATTATAGCCTGTGGCCGGGGCTTTCCTTAAAAAGGTTTTACCTGAACGGGTACACACAATTTGATCATCCAACTTTCCGGAACCGTTTTTTAATGCCCAGCGGTATGATTTTTTAATTTTCATAACGGCATTTATATATATGACGAAAGAAAATGGAAAAGGAAAAATGAATGATTGTTAAATAAAGTATATCCTGTATTTACCCCATGCATTTCGAATCAATACAACTTATCATTCGAACTGCTAAGGGTTTGCCCGGCATCAGGAAAGGTGCTGTCAAACCTAACAGGTCTTAAGACCTGTTAGGTTGTTTTGCCGCTCATCCATATTTTTCTATAAAAAGTGGATATTGTAAACCACTCATCCGCTCTTGGTTTTCCTTAACATATTGTATTTAATCTATTTGGATAAAGCATTAGTCCTAAGAGCGTAAACAATATTTTTTAATCTTTAAATTTTAAGTCATGAAATCAAATGACAACTTTGCTACAGAGGGCCTATCGGGTACCTATAAGCAAGTAGTATTCAGACAGCTTTTCGGAAAAACCGTTTTGGGAAAACGCCCGAAAAGAACCAAGGCATTCACCGCCGCGCAAAATGCCATTACCAATGCTTTTAAAGAAGCCGCTATTTATGCAAAATCAATTTTAATTGATCCGCTGATTAAAGCTGCTTATAAATTAAAAGCGAAACCGGGTCAATCTGCTTTTAACCTTGCGGTGGCAGATTATTTCAAAGCGCCGGAAATTGGTGAGATCGACAGCACCGGTTATAACGGCCAGGTGGGTAGTACATTGATTGCCAAGGTTATGGACGATTTTAAGATTGTATCTGTAAAGGTGCGTATTGAGAAATCGAACGGTAATTTGCTGGAAGAAGGTAATGCTTCCCTTTTACCGGATGGTTTGAACTGGATGTATGTTTCTACCGTAGAAAATGGTAATGTAAGCGGAACGAAAGTAATTTTTACCGCCTTTGATTTACCAAATCACAATTCTGTTCAAACTAAAACCCTGTAAGTATGGTGCAATTTTACTTTTGAACCCCGGATCGCTCCGGGGTTTTTGTTTTTGATTTAACACGGAGTTTACACAGAGGACATGGAGGGCACGGATGTTATAAGCGGGATACGGAAATTCTGGTGTAGTTAAAATAATAGGATGTAGTGAGATTATGGACTTTGTGGTTTCTGTTGTTTCTGTTGTTCCCGGCGTTATAATAAACACGGAGGTCACGGAAGTTTTGGTTCAATTATAAGAATGGGGTGTATTTGGATTATGGCCTTTGTGATTTCTGTATTCTCTGTGTTATGGTCCACTCAGGCGTTGCTTTAAACACCATCTACCGGCAGGAGTATCGTAAATACTGCTCCTTCACCGGGGAAACCATGGGCGGTGATGGATCCTTTGTGCCTTTCTACAATGTTTCTGCATAAGGATAATCCAAACCCGGAACCTTCATATTCATGGGGTGCATTTAAACGGGTAAAGGTGTTAAACAGCTTGTTTCCTTCTTCTGCTGAAAAACCAATACCATTGTCTTTGACCCTGATCTCTATATACTTAAGTTGTTCGCCATTTGCTCCGGGCAGGTTTACCAGGTGGGCATTGATGGCCACTTCGGGGGTAACACCCTCCCTCGAAAATTTTAAAGCATTGGCAACCAGGTTATACATTAACTGGTATATTAAAAAGGGAATGGCTGGAAACAAAGGAAAAGGATGGTAAATGATGCGGGCTTTCTTTTCTGTTATCACCAGTTCCAGGTCTGACTCTATATTTTTTAATAAAACCTGCAGGTCAACGGGCATAAACGATTCTGAAAAATTTTCTACCGTAGCGTAATTCAAAAACCCTTCTACTATTCTCCAGAGCCGGTGTGCCGCATTGTCAATTTTATCAAGATATCCATTGGGTTCCACTTCTATTTTACCATCTCTTCTCACACGGTCCATGTACAGCAGTATCTTTCTTACCGGTTCTTTCATATCATGACTGGCAGCATGGGCAAATTGTTGTAATTGCTGATTGGATTTTTCCAGTTGTAAACTGCGCTTTTCCAGTTCGAGCTGGTTCTTTTTCTTTTCGCTCGTATCCCTGATAAACGCTATAAAAGCCTGCTTTCCGTTTTGTTGTGTGGTAGATATATTCAGTTCCACGCTGAATTCGAAGCCGGATGAATTGATAGCAGCAATATCCACCGTATTGTTTATAACATGGGGTACACCTGTTGCAAGGAAACGCCGCATACCCGCTTCATGCGCTTTTCTGAAACGTTCGGGAACAATTTTATCGCTCAGCGAGGTACCTATTACCAACTCTGCCTTCCAGCCGAACATTTGTTCTGCTTTGGGGTTCCAGTATAGAATATTGCTTTGTTCATCAATTACTACCACGGCATCCGGGGCATGTATTAATAATTGCTGGAGGTTCTGTTCACTTTCTCTTAGTTTTTTGTCGCTCTCAATTTTTGAAGTGATGTTATGAAAGATACCGCGGGTATAAGAGGGCTGGCCATTTACTTTCCGTAAAGAAATTCCACCTTCCAGGTATGCAATCTCCCCGTTTTTGGTAATCATACCAACCGTGATCTCGGAACTTTCTTTACCCTTGATGATGGCTTCCCTGTATTGAAAAAAACGATCTCTGTCTTCTTCCTGTACCAGGTCATAAATGGAATGATACTGGATCTCCTCCATAGTATATCCCAGAATTTTAAGCCAGGAGGGGTTTACATATAAGATCTTATTTTCCAGGTTGATGAAATGAATTAAATCGCTTGCATTATCAAACAAGTCTTTGTAACTATCGTCGTTAATGTATTCAGAGGTGTTCACAGAATTTAAGATAATTATTTTTTGATAATAAAGTTGATTAACCACAAAAAACAGGAAGGGAACCCTAAAAAACCCAAATTTTAAGTTGAAAGCTTTGTGGCGTCTTTTCTTAATTCTGAGAAGTTAAAAATGGATGCCTGGTTATAAATCTATATAACGGTGGCGTTATAATATTTTATTATAAGACCTAACAGGTTTAAGACCTAACAGGTCTTTCATTATATGGATAGGTAAATCGTGCGGATAAATTAAAAATGGAAATGTTACCCGCTGTGGTAATGCCTTTCAAATAGTATACAATAAGGAACTTGTGGGTTTTCTAAACCTGGGAGATCACTGAAAAAAGAGGTAGATATTTTCCGAGGACATAATGCTTTAATAATCTTT
>JANNZE010000455.1:0-2723 GCA_031410455.1 Chitinophagaceae bacterium
ATACCGCCAATAATGGACCCTACAATATTGATAGTAACAAAAGAATCTGAGATGGCTTTACTGAATGCCTGCACGCTGTTGAATGAAAAATTATCTTCTTCCCGCGGACTCAGTCTTCTTACCTGGCGCATCACTCCACGCAGTTCATCCATAACAGCATCGGCAGGTATATCTTCTCTGCCTTTTACAATGATGATAGGGTTGGCAAGTGATTCATCAATTTGTGTTCGTAGAAATTTATAAGGCAACATCAGCGAATTATCGTAATCCCAACCAATGAAACTTTTTCCTTCTTTGCGGATCACACCAACAACCGTTACTTTTTTTCCTTTGAATTCCACTTGTTTTCCAAGAGCACGTTCAGCTGCGCCAAATAAATTTTCAGCATTTACATAACCGATGATACAAACGTTGGAAGCATTGTTGAATTCTGTCTGCGAAAAATAACGGCCCGCTTCAAATATAATGGGCTGAATTACTATCTGTGCTTCATTAATACCATAAATGGCTGCTCCAAGTATCACATCTCCTTTAGACCCCACTGTACCGCGGGTTTGCATCAGATAGGTCACTTCATCTGCCAACTGGCATCGCTCCCTGATCCATAAAGACTCTTCATATTTCATAATAGGGCGGGAACGATACTTCCACATGGGTTTGTCCGGACCACCGCCATATTCCCATCTATCTATATAGATCGTATTGCTGCCTAAACTTTTTACTTCATTCTGAATATTACGTTCCAGGCTGTTTACAGTTGCCAGAACGCCAATGATGCAAAAGATACCAAAAGCAACACCAGTAAGACTTAAAGCCGTCCGTAGTTTATTATTTTTTAATTCCTGCAGGGTAAGCCTGAGTGAACTGGCTAATATGGTGAACCATTTTTTCAACGATGCAAATATAGTTGCACATCAGGGTATTATCTAAAAGGAGATGGATGAACGGAATAATGCTGATACCATCCTTTGATATATCTGGTTTGTAAAGGGAAGGAACGATTTTACACGTACCTTAGCGCCTCCAAAAATGAACGTTTTTTTAGTATGAAATATATCAATGAGATCAATCGCCGTAAAACTTTTGCGATCATTTCTCACCCGGATGCCGGTAAAACCACGCTGACAGAAAAGTTTCTGCTGTTTGGTGGCGCCATTCAAACAGCAGGAGCGGTGAAAAGCAATAAGATTAAAAAACACGCTACGAGTGATTTCATGGAAATTGAAAGACAGCGTGGAATCTCCGTTGCCACGAGTGTGATGACCTTCGAATATGACGGACACCTGATCAATCTTTTGGATACGCCGGGTCACAAAGACTTTGCGGAAGATACTTACAGAACATTAACGGCAGTGGATAGTGTGGTTTTGGTGATAGACAGTGTGAATGGTGTGGAAGCACAAACCAGAAGGCTGATGGAAGTTATTTCAATGAGAAATACACCGGTGATTGTATTTATCAATAAAATGGACCGTGATGGAAAAAACCGTTTTGATCTTCTGGAAGAAATAGAAAAGGAATTGAACATTCAGTTACATCCGATGACGATCCCTATCAATTCCGGTAAAGATTTCAAAGGAGTGTATGATCTGCATAAAAAAAGCTTGGTATTATTTGCAGCAGGTACAAAAGCGAATGATGATTCGGTCATAGAGATCACGGATCTTAATAACAGGATCCTGGATGATAAGATCGGAGAGAAAGATGCACAGGTGCTTAGGGATGATGTGGAACTGATTGATGGTGTATATGGGGAACTGAAAGATGAAGATTACCTGAGCGGTAAAGTGGCTCCTGTTTTTTTTGGGAGTGCGGTCAATAATTTCGGGGTAAGAGAAATGCTGGATACGTTTGTACGGATTGCGCCTACGCCACGACCAAGGCATACTACGCTTCGCGATGTAAAACCGGAAGAAGATAAGTTCAGCGGGTTTATTTTTAAGATACATGCCAACCTGGATCCGAAGCATCGTGACAGGATCGCTTTTTTAAGAGTGTGTAGCGGGAAGTTTGAAAGGAATACCTATTATCATCATGTGAGGCTGGATAAAGATGTTCGTTTTACGAATCCATATAGTTTCCTGGCCCGGCAAAAAGATGTGATAGAAGAAGCATTTCCCGGGGATGTGGTGGGTTTATTTGATACCGGTAACTTTAAAATTGGTGATACTTTATCGGAAGGAGAATCCTTTTACTTTACAGGAATACCAAGTTTTTCACCTGAAATTTTCAGGGAAGTAGTTAATAAGGATCCAATGAAAACCAAGCAGTTGGAGAAAGGATTAAATCAGCTTACTGATGAAGGTGTGGCACAATTATACACTCAATATGGTGGCAATAAGAAAATAATCGGTTGTGTAGGAGAGCTTCAATTTGAAGTGATCCAGTATCGATTATTACAGGAATATGGTGCTTCTGTTCAGATGAACAGTCTGCCATTTTTTAAAGCCTGCTGGTTAAGCAGTAAAGATCCGAAGAAGCTGCAGGATTTTGTACGTTTTAAACAGGCCAATATTGCTGAAGATAAAGACGGACATTTGGTGTACCTGGCGCAGAGTGAATGGTTCTTGAATACGGAAAGAACCAATAACCCGGAAATTGAGTTTCATTTCACCAGCGAAATTCATAAATAGCAACCTGGTAGGTTGGGACCTGGAAGGTTGGGACCTGGAAGGTTGGAACCTGGAAGGTTAGGACCTGGAAGGTTAGGACCTGGAAGGTTA
>JANNZE010000456.1:0-2148 GCA_031410455.1 Chitinophagaceae bacterium
TAAGACCCTCCTGCCACTATCATAACTAAGGCAGCTAATTTCAAAGTTGCTTTTTTCATGCGTAATTTTTGTCTGGTTAGGTAGACGTACCTCTAATAAGCGTTGTTTTAAATGAATTGTTTGCAATTATACTAACAGTTCTTCGATGTGAAAGGCGAAAGTATAAAATGTTGTTAAAAAAACCAAAATAAGATTTAGAACTTTCCTTATTCAGAAACGCTGCATATTACAACTATATTGTAACACCTCCCTATTTTTCTGGATTGCAGTTCCCACAAGTATGGATACAGACAACCCTGTTTAATAAAATGTTGCACAGCTTGTTAAATAAAACAAAATGTAAAATTTTCTAAAAATGTGTGCGTTAAATAGCATTGTAAGGGAAAGTATTTATATTGCAGCACATTCCCCTTACAATAAGAAAGAGAACCTTTCGTTAAACAATTTGCTATAAACGAATGCACATGCAAAAATTATTTTCAGGAAAGAATCTGATCATTGTGGCAACGGCTGCCATCACCCTTACTTCCTGTAAAGGTGGGCTTTTTGGAAAGAAAAGCGCTAAATCAGACGTGACAGGATGGAGTTATGATGACAAAAACATGGGTAATTTCCATGTTTCCAAGGTGAAATATCCTAAAGCAGGACCAGGACTTGTATTTGTACAGGGTGGTTCATTTGTTATGGGTGCCAAAGAAGAGGATGTTATGGGCGACTGGAACAATGTTCCGCGTAAAGTAACGGTACCTTCCTTTTTTATCGATGAAACTGAAGTGGCCAACGTTCATTACAGAGAATATCTTTACTGGCTGGAAAATGCTTTCAGCGGAGATACTTCCATCATGAAGAAAACTTTACCGGATACGCTTGTATGGAGAGAAGAATTAGCTTACAACGAACCTTACGTAGAATATTATTTCAGGTATCCTTCGTATAATTATTACCCTGTTGTGGGTGTTTCCTGGCAGCAGGCGCACGACTTCAGTATCTGGAGAACCGACCGTGTGAATGAACTGAACCTTATGAAAAAAGGTTACCTGAAAAAAGACGCTGCAAAGCGTGAAATGAAAGGAGCTGGTGCAGAAGGTACTTTCAATACAGAAACGTATCTGATGAACCCCGAACTGATCCAGAGTAAAGTAAAACCTAAAAAAGGTGCGCTTAAAGATGTTAACGGCAAACCAAGATCTACCGTACGTATGGATGATGGTATCCTTTCTATCGGATATCGCCTTCCAACAGAAGCAGAGTGGGAATATGCAGCTTATGGTTTATTGGATCAGAACCCCAATCCACGTAAAAAAGAAAGTAAAAGTGGTGAAGAATTAAGAACCAACCAGCAGATCTATTCATGGAGTAAAAATGCAAATGGTTTAAGAGATAACCGCCGTGGTAGCTGGCAGGGTAAATTCCTGGCCAACTTTAAAAGAGGAAGTGGAGATAACATGGGTATTGCCGGTGGTCTGAATGACCGTGCAGCTATCCCAGGTCATGTAAAATCTTTCTACCCCAACGCCTTTGGCTTGTATAACATGAGTGGAAACGTGAGTGAGTGGGTAGGTGACGTTTATCGTCCGATGACAAGTTTTGATGCACAGGATTTCAACTATTTCCGTGGTAATAAATTCCAGAAATATTATAAGAATGCTTCTGGAGAATATGAAAGAGACAGCATGGGAAGACTGAAGAAAGTTGATATCTCTGACGAAGAAGTTAAAAACAGGGTTAACTATCAGCATAATAATGTAATCAATTATCTGGATGGTGATTCCTCCAGCAATGTTGTGTATGCTTCCGGTATAACCACTTTAGTAAGCGATAAATCCCGTGTTATCAAAGGTGGAAGCTGGAACGACAGACCTTACTGGCTGGCTCCGGGTTCACGTCGTTTTATGGAAGAAGACCAGTCAGCTAATACCGTTGGTTTCCGTTGTGCTCAAACTTATCTGGGCCCTCCTGAAGGACCCGGTTTCAAAGAAGGTAACATCTTTGGAAACAGGCGCAAACAGAATTCAAGAAAGAAAAAATAAAATTTTTCAGATAACAAAAAACCTCCCGATCTAAACGGGAGGTTTTTTTATTGGCGATATACTATTTTTGATTATGGACATGCAACAGCTTTATGAGATCTTCCTTCAACATCCTCAC
>JANNZE010000457.1:0-3567 GCA_031410455.1 Chitinophagaceae bacterium
AAAATGCAGCCTCAATAAAATTCCGGCACCAATGAACAGGCAAAAAAGTAATAAGATGATCCATTGCAACATCTTTACAGGCACATCTGTAGCCAGGCTTCTTAATCCATTGATCTGATCAACAGAAATATCACGTGAATCAAAAATGGAGCAGAGCATCAGCATAAATGAAAAACGTGCTGTGAAAAGCAAAACGAATGATTCATCCACGATCACATGCTCATAAACCGGGAGTACGATTGTTACGAAAGTCCAGGTCAATGCCAGTAAAACAGTTTTCAAAAAGCCAATACGTGTGATACTCGCTATGAATTTTCCCGGCCAAAGCGGAAGACTGTACAAAAAAGTAAGCACCAACCCGGCCAGCAAATAAGGCAGCACGGCAGGTATTTTTAAAAGGCAGTATATAATACATACGGCTGATGCAAATGCCAGTACAAGATTGCCGGTATTTCTGCGGAAAAAATGGCTTACATGAAAATGTTTTGTAAAGCGGAATTTGCTCAGCAGCCAGTAGAAATTATAACTGCATAATGTACTGCTGAATACCAGCAGATAAATCAGCGGCTCTATTGGTTTTTGTAATAATATGCCTGTTTGGAAACACAGTGCTGCTGCACAAATGGAAATGAAGATAGAATGCGAAAAAATGAATCTGAGCCATCGCATTATCTGCAGATATAAAATACAGGATCTTCTGTTGTGATAATATTGCTTTTATTTTTTGCGAAATCCTGTAGGTATAATTCAAAATACATGGTATCCAGGTCAGGGCCACCGGTTGGACAATTACCATATCGCATTACTTCAAAAAGGTTGATCTCCACATCTGCCTGGAAACTTTTACCTGTAACGGCGATGGCTGGTAAACGAAGAGAATCCCATGTGGTGTTACTGGTTCTTCGGATGAAAACCCACGATGTATCTGAGTTGGGTTTGAAACCTACATCACCTTCTGCATCCGTTAACCTGATCTTGAGTTTGGGAGCTATATCCTTATCCACGCTGGTATTTCCTGCTCGCCATGCATTCGGGCTTATTGACAAATATTTGATCTGAGGAGCCGTTGTGAATTTATCTTTTCCACAACCTGCTATCGCAAACACAACCAGACAACTAATAAACAATCGCATAAAATAGATTATAACCAAATTTACTGATAACAATTTAAATAGCTGAAATTCGCCTCTTTAATTTCTACAACTAGATGATCTCAGAGCTGGAAAATGAAATATTTAATGTAACAGAAAAGGGTTTCGATGCAATGGCATTGAAGATTTTCCGTTACCAGGCCAGGGAAAACGATCTTTATAAAAATTATTTAGAAGTACTGAACAAAAAAGTGGAGGACATCCACGATATCCGCCAGATACCATTTTTACCGGTATCTTTTTTTAAAACACATCCTGTAATCTGTGGGAATGATCTACCGGATTTGTATTTTGAAAGCAGCGGAACAACCGGTTCTGTCAACAGCAAACATTTTATAAGGAAGTCAGAATTGTATGAACAAAGTTTTCAGAAAGGAATTGAATGGTTTTATGGTGATGTAAGTGAATGGTGTATCCTCGGCTTGCTGCCCTCTTACCTCGAAAGGAAACATTCATCGCTGGTGTACATGACCGATCATCTGATCAAACAATCTTCAGATAAAAGAAGCGGTTTCTTCCTGCATGATCACCATGCATTAATGGAAACACTTTTGAGTCTTGAAAAAGATAAACAAAAAACGCTGCTGATCGGCGTAACGTATGCATTGCTCGATTTTGGAGAAGCTTATCCTATGCAACTGGAGCATACATTGGTAATGGAAACCGGTGGTATGAAAGGGAGAAAAAAAGAGATCACCAGAACGGAAGTACATGCTATTCTTAAAGAACGTTTGGGCATAGCCGAAGTTCATTCGGAGTATGGCATGACAGAATTATTTTCACAGGCATATGCAAAAAAGAATGGCCTCTTTGAAACTCCGCCGTGGATGAAAATTCTTGCACGGAGTGAAGATGATCCTTTTGATATTCCAGCACCATCATTGAATGCTGTTAATGGTGTTACCAATATTATAGACTTTGCCAACCTGTACACCTGCAGTTTTATTGCCACCGATGACATAGTTCGATTGTATGCGAACGGAAGTTTTGAGATTTCCGGAAGGCTCGACAACGTTGATATCCGTGGCTGCTCTCTTCTATCTGTTAGTTAAGATTTGTATTCAGTTTATCCTGAGGGCGTTTGAGTTTAAGATGTTTCCTGGTAAAACGTACTATATACGCCACTTCTTTTTCATCATAAGGTTGACCGTCTGCTTTAAATACATCGTGAAACCACAATTGTGGTTCGTTGGCATTTTCGATATTCCAGGAATCCCACGGACAATGAGTTTGCGATTTACCCGCAACAAATCCCCAGTTATAAGCACCAACATTGTGTTTTTTCAAAACAGGCAGAATGTCTTTAAATGTACTGCCGAAAGGCCTTGCCATATATTCTGTGCACATCATCGGCCTTCCATATCTTTTTAACTCGTTGATCCTTTTTTCTACACCGTGTTTATTTTCATAACAATGAAATGAGATAATATCAGAATGTGTAAACATATAGTTATCAAGAGCAGTCATTTGAGTTGGATCACTCCAGTCGTATTGCCACGGAGCCATAGTAATAGGTTGTACAGGGTCAATACTTCTCACCCAGTTGATGGTGAGTTTTAATAAGTTCATAGATAACTCCGCTTTATGCATCGCATAATTATCATCCTTATAAGAAGCGATGTTCATGTTATCTGGTTCATTAAACAGATCCCAGATCAACACTCTTTCATCTTTTTTAAAATGCGAAACAATTCCATGTACATAACTGTGTAAACCATGATACTGTGTTACATCATTTAATACTTCATAACCAGGACATTGCACCCAGCCTGAATTGTGCACATAAGGTTTTGGATCGGGCTGTTTACCAATTTTCGGAAACGGATTCCACACAGCATCAAATAATACCATCATTGTTTTGATGTTGTATTTATCTGCAATTGAAAGAAAATGATCAATGCGTTTTAAATATCCTTTCTGATCCTGTTCCCAAACAAGATGGTGTAAAAAAACCCTGATCGTATTAAAGCCGAGTTTGGCAGCCCAACTCAGTTCTCTGTCAATCACCTGAGGATCAAATGTATCTTCCTGCCACATTTCCAATTGATTAATGGCTGTATGCGGTACATAATTACAACCAACCATCCAGCCATATTTTTCATACCAGGCGTTGGCTTTTTCAATTGACCATCGGAATGCTAATTGTGGATCAAGCTGCAGATCTGCAACATTTGAATGGGTTAACATGATTTCTGGATTTGATGAATGAAGGTGTATTTTGTTCAGCGTTAATATGATTTAAAAATAACGGGAAAGTTATTTCCTGTAGTATGTAAGAATTGTTAAACTGTCCTCAATTTCTCCACAAATAATTTTATCATGATAGCACAATTATCGATGTTGAGCATGGAAGTTGATTGATCTTTAAGCAGTTCAACCAAATAACCAGGCAAATGAAAAATGATTTGTTGAAAAA
>JANNZE010000458.1:0-10792 GCA_031410455.1 Chitinophagaceae bacterium
CAATTTATGCAGGTACCCATGAATTTACTGGATACCAAAGACGTGGCAGCTTATACAGACACCGGCGTGTGGGCTTCCAAAGCAGCAAAAGAAGCAAAACTGTTCGGCAGGGTGGAGATCGTTTGCAGTTCGAAAGAAAAAAATTATACCTGTATCCCTAATGATTTTGCGGTTCCAAACGATTCCAGGTATTTACACATCACCACCAACAATACCATTTACGGCACACAATGGCAGCAGATTCCTAAAACATCCGTGCCGCTGGTGGCAGATATGAGCAGTGACATTTTCAGCCGTGTTGTAGATTTCTCTTCTTTTGACCTGATTTATGCAGGTGCACAAAAAAATATGGGGCCTGCCGGGGTTAACCTGCTGGTGGTGAATAAAAATATTTTGGGTAAAACAAAAAGGGTGATCCCTACCATCATGGATTACCGGAACCATATCAACGAAGGCAGTATGCTGAATACGCCGCCTGTTTTTGCTGTGTACGTTTGTTTATTAACCTTACGCTGGCTGAAACAAATGGGTGGTGTAGCTGCCATAGAAAAACACAACAATGAAAAAGCTGCCCTTTTATACGGTGAAATTGATCATAATGAACTTTTCACCGGTACGGTACGCACAGCTGACAGAAGTAAAATGAATGTTTGTTTTGTAATGAATGACCCGTCAATGGAAGCTGATTTTTTACAATTTGTACAGTCTAGAGGAATTGTAGGTATAAAAGGACATCGCTTTGTAGGCGGCTTCAGAGCTTCCTTATACAATGCGCTTACCATTGAAAGTGTACATACATTGGTGCAGGCCATGCAGGATTTCAAAAAGACAGTGTAGCCTCGGGTGGTTTTACTATCTTTACGCCCCTTTTATTTTTTTAAGAAAAGCACATGATAACGATAAAGCCTTTCAAGGCATTAAGACCTGAAGCGCAACTGGCAAAGTCGATCGCATCTAAACCATACGATGTTCTCAACAGCAAAGAAGCGAAAGTAGAAGCTCAGGGAAACCCGAATTCTTTTTTACATATTACCAAGAGCGAAATAGACCTTCCTGAAAATACGGATATACATTCTGCTGCTGTTTATGAAAAAGCAAAAGAAAACCTGAATGCTTTCATCAGCAGAAAATTATTATTCAGGGAAAATAAAGGTTGCTATTATTTATACAGGCTCACCATGAATGGCAGAAGCCAGACCGGTCTTGTTTGTGTAAGTTCGGTGGATGATTATGAAAATGACCTGATCAAAAAACACGAATTCACCCGCCCTGAAAAAGAAAAGGACCGTATAGATCATATGAGCACCATCATGGCTCAAACAGGAAATGTATTTCTTGCCTACCGCAATGTAGACGAAATGGATGCACTGGTGAATAAATGGATCACTGAAAAAAATCCTCAGTACGATTTTATTGCAGACGATCATGTACAACACAGCATCTGGATAGTAAGTGATGATGCTGCCATTAAAAATATCACACAGATCTTTAAAACCAAAGTTCCGTGTACCTATATCGCAGACGGACACCACCGTGCTGCATCCGCTGCTAAAGTAAGAAAGCAATTAGGTGCCAACGCACCAGAAACTGCTTCCCGCTTTCTCACCACTTTATTTCCTGCCAACCAGTTGCAGATCATGGATTATAACCGCGTTGTTAAAGACCTCAATGGTTTTAATGCGGAAAAATTTGTATCAAGGCTGAATGATAAATTTATTGTTGAAAAAGCTGATAAAGCAGTGAAGCCTGCCGCATTACATGAATTTGGAATGTTCCTGGATAAACAGTGGTATAAATTAACTGCTAAAGAAGGTACTTATCGCAATGACCCGATCGGGATACTGGATGTTACCATTCTCCAGGATAATATTTTAGATCCGTTGCTGAACATCAGGGATCAGCGCACCGATACAAGAATTGATTTTGTGGGTGGTATACGCGGACTGGAAGAACTGGAGAAAAGAGTGAAAGCCGGAGAAATGGCGATCGCTTTCAGTTTATTTCCGGTAAGCATCCACCAGCTGTTTGATATTTCCGACAGTGGAAATGTAATGCCGCCTAAAAGCACCTGGTTTGAACCGAAACTGAGGGATGGCTTACTCACACACCAGTTAGATTAATTCACGAAGGCGTTTCACACGCCTTTTTTTAATTTTACCTCATGAGATCTTTTTTATCCCTCCTCCTGCTTTTTATTTTTACCGGTATCATTGCGCAAACACCGGAATCGGATATTGCCAAAACCTTCATGCGCCAGGGAGATTATTCCAATGCCATCCTGGTATTGAAAAAAGCCCACGAACAAAATCCGGGAGACCTGGCAACAGCCAAGGACCTTGCACTTTGTTATTATTTCCAGAACGACAATACCAATGGAATTGCAGTATTGAAAACTTTCCTGGATGCACCTGCAGGTGATGACCAGTGTTACCAGATCACTTGTAATATGTTATTGGCTGCAGATAAAAAGAAAGATGCTGAAAAACTGTATAAAAAAGGATTGAAGAAATTTCCGAAAAGCGGCCCGCTGTATAACGACCTGGGTGAATTGCTTTGGGTAAAACAGGATTATTCCGCCATTAAATTATGGGAGCAGGGTATTCAGCAGGATCCTTCCTATCCTAAAAATTATTACAATGCTGCCCGGTATTATTATTTGTCTCCGGAAAAAGTATGGGGACTGATCTATGGAGAAATTTTTGTGAACCTGGAGCCTAACACCCAGCGTTCTTCCGAAATAAAAGACATCATGTTAGAAAGTTATAAAAAACTCTTTATCGATTCAAGATTGCAGGATATCAAAACCAAAAATGAGTTTGCGAAAGCCTACCTGGTTACCATGCAACAACAGGCTGATATTGCCGCACAGGGAATTCAAACAGAAAGCCTCGTGATGATCAGAACCCGGTTTATTCTGAACTGGTCAGAAACCTACGCCGCTAAATTTCCTTTCCGCCTATTTGATTTCCATAAACAATTGTTACAGGAAGGCTTATTTGAAGCGTATAATCACTGGTTGTTCACCAGTACCAGCAATTTACCCGCTTATCAGAACTGGATCAATATGCACCTCACCGAATACAATAATTTCGACAGGATCCAGAAAGGACGCATCTTCAGGTTGCCTGTAGGGCAATATTATAATAATTAATTTATCAATGTTGTAACATTGATTAGTTTTTTTGTATATCTTTGTGTTTCAAAAAACGAAATATATGATCAGATTATCTTTAATGGCTGCTACTCTTTTTGCAATGGCATCCTGTAATGCACCAAAAGGTGATGCAGCACAAACAACCGAAAAACAGGAAGCTGCTTCCACTGAAGGCGTATCTTATGTACTCGATTCCACTTCCCTAGTTACATGGACAGGCAGCAAACCAACCGGCCAACATTCCGGTACATTCCATGCAAAAGGTACTTTGGCGATCAACAACAATAATCTCACAGGCGGATCTTTTGATATTGACATCAATTCATTAAAAAACCTGGATCTTAAAGAAGATGACGGAAAAAGTAAACTGGAAGGACATTTAAAAAGTGCAGATTTTTTTGATGTTGAAAAATTTCCGAAAGGAACATTTGCGATCACTTCCGTTGAAACATATACAGCTGACAGTACTGAGAAAACTGCAGTAGCCAATGCAACACACAGAATAAAAGGAAATCTTACTTTAAAAGACAGCACTAAAAATATTTCTTTCCCTGCCCGTATATCCATCGATGCTAACAGGTTAACGGCTGAAGCCAATTTTAATATCGACAGAACCCAGTGGGGAATGAATTATAAAGGACCTAACAACCCACAGGACTGGTTCATTAGTAAAGAAGTAAATCTTAAATTGAACATCAGCGCCAACAAACAATAAAGCAAACATATTCATTATAGTTAAGGCCATCCCTAAAGGATGGCTTTTTTTTTATACCTTAGTCAACTACCAATTGTTGTTGTATGAATGACCAGTCAAGGATCTTCGATTTTTTATATCACCAGCTCGAACATCATCCCAAAGAAGACATGTTCGGCGCCAAAGAAAATGGCAGCTGGGTTACATACAGCACGCAGCAGATAGCTGATCTTACAGATAAGTTATCTGCAGGACTTTTGCAACTGGGTATCAGCGGCAATGCCATGACCGTTGAAACACAGGACAAAGTTGCGATCATTTCCCGTAACAGGCCGGAGTGGCTGCTGCTGGATATGGCCTGCCAGCAGATAGGTGTTACGCTTTGCCCCATCTACCCAACCACCAATATCAATGAACTGGAATTCATATTTAATGATGCAGAAATAAAATATGTTTTTGTAAGCGGACAGGATATCCTGGATAAAGTAAATTTTATCAAAGACAAAGTACCTTCTTTGAAAGGTATTTTCAGTTTCGATCATTTACCCGATACTGTTTACTGGACAGCGCTCACCGGCAGTTCTGATCTTAGCGCAGTACAAGAATGGAAGAAAAATATTAATGCACAACATTGCGCCACAATTATTTACACTTCCGGCACCACCGGTTTTCCTAAAGGTGTGATGCTGAGTCACAGGAATATTGTAACGAATGTGCTGAACGGCATCAAAACATTTCCTTTTGAAATTAATCTTAAAGGAAAAGCACTGAGTTTCCTTCCGCTGAATCATATTTTTGAAAGACTGGCCTCTTACATTTTCATACACAGCGCCATCAGTATTTATTATGCAGAAAATCTGGAAACGATCGGCGATAACCTGAAAGAAATAAAACCAAATGTATTTTGTACCGTTCCGCGGTTACTGGAAAAAGTGTATGAAAAAATAATGCTGAAGGGTGCGGAACTCACGGGCATTAAAAGAAAATTATTCTTTTGGGCTGTTGACTTAGGCGACCGCTATGATAATTTAAAAAGCCAGGGATTTTTATATGATATGCAACTTGCCCTGGCCAATAAACTGGTTTTTTCAAAATGGAGAGAAGCATTAGGTAACCAGGTATCGTACATCATTACCGGAGGTGCGGCATGCCAGGTGAGGTTGTTACGGATCTTCAATGCGGCCAACATTCCGATCTATGAAGGATACGGACCTACAGAGAACAGTCCTGTGATAAGCGTGAACTGTAAAGGAAAAGGCAGAATGAAATTTGGTACAGTGGGTTTGGTCCTGGAAGGACAACAGGTAAAACTGGAAGCTGATGGCGAAATATGTGTGAAAGGTCCGAGTGTGATGATGGGATATTATAAAAGACCTGAACTCACCACAGAAACAATAATTGATGGATGGCTGCACACAGGCGATATTGGTGTGATAGAAGACGGAAAATATTTAAAGATCACGGACCGTAAAAAAGAATTATTCAAAACAAGTGGTGGTAAATATGTAGCTCCGCAGCCCATCGAAAATAAAATGAAAGAATCTCCTTTTGTTGAGCAGATCATGATTGTTGGTGCAGAACAAAAATTTGTGGGTGCACTCATCGTACCATCATGGCCGAATGTAAAGGAATGGATGAAACTGAAAGGACTGAATTTCACCACCATTCAGGATGCAGTGAATCATCCGGAAGTATTGCGTTTGTATAAAGACCTGATCGAATCATTCAATACTTTTTTCAATCATGTTGAACAGGTAAAAAAGTTTGAATTATTAACGGATGAATGGACGATCGAGACCGGCGAACTTACACCTACGCTTAAACTCAAGCGAAAAGTTATCATGGAAAAGTTTAAACCGGTTATTGAGAGATTGTATGCATAAGGAGAATATCCTTCCTGAATTATTGACCAGGCAAAACGGTTGCTTCAAAATAATTCATAACGAGATTTTGTATCTGGTCAAAATCATTTGTTTTGTCGATATACTCGTTGCATCCGATTTTTAAACAAATATCCCTGTAATAAGAATCAGACTGATTAGTGAGCATAAATGTGCTCACAGAAGGATAATTATCTTTAATATAATTGAGTAAATCAATACCATTCTTTCCAGGAATATTGATATCGAGTATAGCAAGATGAAAAGTATGCATTTCCAGCAGGCTCAACGCTTCTGTATAAGAATTAGCTGCTGAAACAAAGGATATGCAATCCAACTCTTCCAGAATTTTGGTTAAACGGTTAACAATCAGCTTAGAATCATCTACAATTAATACATTATACTCCATAAAATCCTTTTCAAATCTCACTCAAATTACTGATCCGTATAAAAAAATCTTGTAGCAGGGAATTTGTTTCTTTGTAAATTTCTGAACAAAAGAGTTTGTAGTAGTTACACTACAGGTGGGTATTACAATAATTTATTTTCAATGGCGTATAAAGTAAGGTCAGCATTATTTTTCATATTCATTTTAGCCATGATCCGTGCTCTGTAGGTAGATACTGTAGTTACGCTTAAAAACAAAGATTCTGCAATTTCTGATACGGATTTTCCCGCAGCCAGTAGTTTCAACACACTGAATTCGCGGTCAGACAAATATTCATGCGGAGATTTATCGGAATCCTGGTCAAATACGGATGCCAGCTTTTCTGCAATAGACGCAGTGATATATTTTTTTCCCAGCATCACTCGTTGCACTGCATTCACCAGTTCTTCCGGAGCCATATCTTTATTTAAATAACCGGAAGCGCCGGCTTTTAACACACGCAATGCATATTGTTCTTCGGGATGTACGCTCAATATTAAAACAGGAATACGTGCATTGATCTGTTTGATTTGTTGCAAAGCCTCCAGTCCACTTCTGCCAGGCATGGAAAGATCACTGATGATAACATCATATTCTGAATGAATAACTTTTTTTATCATCTCTTCTGCATCAGCAACCTCTTCTATACTAGATCCTGGAAACCCTTCACTGAGGATAAGTTTCAGTCCTTTTCTTACAACAGAATGGTCATCGGCAATTAGTATTCTCAACATCGGATGTTGTTTTACAGGGTTTGGTGTTGTACGGGAACTACAATTATAACTTTAGTGCCGTGGCCGGGTTTACTGGAAACTTCATAAGTTCCCCCCATCATTAAAGTTCGTTCTTTCATTCCTAATAAACCAAGTGTTTTTTTATTTTCTATTGCAGAGGCATCATAACCGATACCGTTATCTGTTATATTCAGGATCATCAGGTTGTCTTTATACAATAATTGTGAAACCACTTTTGTTGCTTTGGAGTGCCGTACAACATTGGTTAAACTCTCCTGGTAAATTCTGAAAAAACCAGTAGCAATATCTGTAGTTGTGTTGATATTAGCCACATTACAATTGAAAATACATTCAATACCGGAACGTTTCTGAAATTCTTCGCTTTGCCATTCCAGGGTTGCGACAATACCCAGATCATCAAGGATACTCGGACGCAATTGTGTGGCAATTCTTCTTACTGTTTTTACCGTGGTATCAATCAGTTGAAGTGTTTCATTCATTCTCAGTTTCACCTCCTCACTTTCATTTTGTATTTTTTTACCAATCCAGGCTATATCCATTTTTAAACCGGTAAGTTGTTGCCCCAGTTCATCATGAATTTCCCGGGCCATGTGTGCTCTTTCCGTTTCTCTCACCGTTTGTAAGTGGGTGGCCAGTCCTCTCAATTCCACATAGGAATTTTTTAATTTCTCCTCCGCTTCAATTTTATCCGTTACATCATTCGCCAATACGAGTTTGGCATGTTTCCCCTGGTAAATGATATCATGTGTGATGAGATTCATTTTTACAATCTGTCCATCCTTCTTTTTATGTTCCCATATACCGGTATTATGAATGCCCGACTTGTAGGTGCTGATGATATCACTTCCTTCATCACGATTAATTTCAGGACGGATATCTTTTAAATTCATATTCAGAAATTCCTTTTTAGAAAATCCATAAAAATCAATTGCTGCTTCATTTACATCCAGGAAATTTTTCGCAGGCAAAGACATCATCCACATAGGCAAAGGATTCTGATCGAATAGTAAACGGTATTTATGTTCAGATATCCGCAGATCCTCTTCTGCCAGTTTTCTTTTGGTGATGTCGCGGATGAATACACAGAAAAATGCTTCTTCCTGTTGTGTGATCGGAAGAACGGTAAGCTCTACCGGAAATTCACATTCATCTCTATTGACTGCATTTAATTCCATTACTTTATTAAGTGCATTATTTTCTTCATTTTTCAGATAATTGATCATTGATTTATCTTCGGCAGTACGAAGACGTTTAGGAATAATAATATTGGCCAGAATTTTCCCCATTACCTCGTCAGATTTCCATCCGAATATATTTTCTGCCTGCGGATTCCAGAAGGTTACCACACCATCCAGGTTAATAGTGATGATCGCATCCAGAGCCGCATTCATGATAAGGCGGCGTTTCTCTTCACTGTCCCGCAAAAACTCTTCATTTTTTTTACGCTGTGTTATATCTCTCACCAATCCCTGGAACCTTCCGTCGTTGAGTAATTTTGCGCTGATCTCTGCTGTAAAAGACGAGCCGTCTTTTCGTATCATATTTCTTTCTGAGATCACAATTTTACCCGATTTCAATTCATCAAATTTCAACGGTGTTTTAAAAATATCATTCTTATCAATCAGGTCTTTTATGTTCATCTGCAGCAATTCTTCACGAGAAAATCCTGTAAGCGTAGAGGCGAGATTATTCACCACCACATAGTCTCCATTCTGATCGCTGATAAATATTCCGTCTGAAGCCTGTTCAATAAGTGTTCTGAAATTTTCCTCGCTTTTTATTAATTGCTGCTGAGAAAGCACCTTTTCAGAAATATCTATACCAACACCCATCAGGCAGTTTTCACCCTGGTAATTAATGAGCATTCCTGTAAAATAAAAAGGAATCAGTTCGCCGCTTTTTGATTTGAATTTTGCCTCTACATTATCTTCTCCGCTAAGAAAAACATTTTCAATTTTATCTTTAAGCATTTGCTTTTCTTCATCAGAAAAAAGATCAAGCGGATGCAGACCATTGATTTCCCTTTCAGTATAACCTGTAACCTTTTCGAAATTTTGATTCCAGCGTATGAACTGACCAGACTGATTGAATAAATAAAAAACGCCCGGCAGACTGTTGATTATGGAATCTGATAATTGTTTTTCCAGCTGCAATTGTTTCTGGGCCAACTTCTGGGCTGTTATATCCTGCATAGCCCCCAGCAACCTGAATGGCATTCCGTTTTCATTAAACAATATAGAAGCCCTGTTATTCAGGATTCTGTAAGTGCCATCCACCATTTTAAACCTGAACTCTTCATTTATAGAGGTACGTTTATTTTTAAGTGCATTTTTATGATTGATAAGCATGGAAGGAACATCATCAGGATGTATTCTTGATAAAAAGGAGTTGTAATCAATTTTCTGATCACTTCCCGAATGCATAATATTCTGGAAAGGTTCATTGCCCCAGATCGTATCATGCTGTATATCCCAGTCCCACACTGCATCATTGGTGGCCTCTGCCACTAATATAAAACGCTCGTTACTGATCTTTAATTTTCTTTCTGATTCTTCCAGCTTCAACAGTGATTTCTTTCTTTCTGTGGTATCTGTCAGCATTCCTATTATGGCAGGTTTGCCTTTATATAAAGTTTTGGTTCCATAAACTTCCACGTGAATGATATCACCATTTTTCTTGTATGCACTGAATTCATAATTAATGCTCTTGAATTCATCATTCAGCCTTTTTTCAATATTATTTAAAACGAGTTGTTTGTGTTCCTCCACCACCATATCTACTATAGTGAAATTATCACAGATTTCTTTTTGTGAAAAACCAAAAATGTCAGCGAAATATGGATTAACATATTCGAAATGATTATCCTGAACCACATATACTCCCACCATACTGGATTCCACAAGATTTCTGAATTTCTCTTCCGCTTCCTGCAATTGCAACTGCGTCAAACGGCTTTCCGTAATATCCTGTACCAATGCCATGATACCCACCGCCTTACCTTCATCGTTTTTCAATAATGAATTATACCACTGGCAGAAAATAACGATTCCGTCTTTACGCACATTACGATTCTGAATGACATTTGATTTCAGGTCTACGTCTGAAATATTCTTCAGCTGATTGGTGATCTTTACTATATCATCAGGATGCATCAGATCTTTACCATTCAATTTTTGTGAGTATACCTCATTGATCGTCCACCCGAATATTTCCACAGCCTTACTTGACCATTGAAGAATATTCAGATCCATATCCATTTCCACTACCGCCATCGGTGTATGATTGATATGGTAACTTATTTTTTCATGTGCACGCTGTAATTCTATTTCAGCTTTTTTCCGGTCAGTTATATCATGATAGTAGATTGAAAGTCCGTCTTCGGAAGGATAAATATTGTCTTCGAACCATCTACCGCTGGTCTCTGCATACAATTCCACTTTACTGGACTGCTTGCTCTCCATGGCTGCGTGCAATACCTTATATAAGGGAGTGTTTATTTCAGAAGGGTTCACTTCCCAAATATTTTTTCCTACGAGTGCCTCAACAGGTTTGCCATGCAGTTCAGCAGCTTTCGCATTTACATAAGTATAGCACCAGTTTTTATCGACGGCTATAAATGCATCTGTTATTCTTTCAAAAATATTATTGAGTTCGCCTACTTTTTGTTTTACTTCCTGTTCCAGGTTTGTGGTGATAGCCTGCAGACGGGATTCAACTTCCTTCCTTTTGGTAATATCCGTAAATATAGCCACCACACCTGATGGCATATTGGTTTCGTTGATCACCGAAGATATGGATGCCTGTATAAAAATCGCTTTATTGGATTTTGTATGGTGTATCATTTCACCTTTCCATGATCCTTTGGAGGCAATACTTTCGCTG
>JANNZE010000459.1:0-3937 GCA_031410455.1 Chitinophagaceae bacterium
CGAAATCCGGCGAATGTATTATTTTTCATACTGATCGCAACAGCTCCGTCAGCATCTGTTGCGCCAGTACCCACGAGTTGATTGTTGGCTCCATATATATTTACGGTAACTCCCTGTAAAGGTTTCGCGGATTTTAAGGAGTTGGCAAATACAAACATTTTTTCCGTTCCCTGTTTTGCGATCAGGCCGATATCAGAATATGAAATAAAACGGCTGTCTCTTATCCAGTAATCTTCTGAAGATCTTATGGAAACATGATAAATACCTTTGGCATCCGGTAAACGGTCTTCAAATTGTGAAATATCAAGGATTCTTCCTGCTCCGGATTTTGGTAAGGAACGGGTATCAATTTCCTTGCTGTAGATAATATCACCAGCCATAGAATTCTCATAAGAATAATATTCTTCATCCCCTTTATTGTTTTCCGTATTCCTGTCATTCGGCTCATATCCATAGCGTTCTGCCATCAGCAGGTTATTTTCATAAATTTTAGATATGATGAGTTTTATTTTAGGTGTATTGGTGATGCGTACTTCAATTTTACCACCGCCATTCTTTGATAAATAAACTGCTTTACTATTGGTGAATTTCACATCTGATTCCAGTTGCCCGAATGCAGCACTTCCATTATAATCTTCTCTCAGCACGCCGCCGATCTTTCCGCGTAATCCTGATTTAATGGTGAAGGAATAACTTTCGTTCACATCAAATTTTTCACTTCTTATAACGATCGCATTGTCTTCCATAGTGGTTGTAAATGAAACGGCAGGATCAAATGAAAGGAACTGGGCTGCATTTCCGGTAATCTGCTGACTGGTATAGATTTTTACCATTCCCTGTACACCGTCATGTTCAGATTCCACATTATTGATCACAAGATTATAAGGAGAAGGAATGGTAAGTACAGTTTCCAGGTCTTCTTTGGTTCCGTTTTTCCCTTTATTTGGAATAAGCCCTTTAGCAATACGGATTGTAGCTTCATGATTTTTATCTTCTGTTGATACATTCTGTACCCGGAATATCATTTCCCGGTTGTTTCCAACGCTTAAGAAATTCAAACTGGATTCTTTGCCATCCAACTCCAGTTTTATTTTATCTTTTACATCATCTGCTTTAACCGGGTAATTGAATTGTAAGTGAACCTGTGGTAAAGCAAACTTGCTGTTTTCATTTTCCAGTACCCAGGTTACCTGTGCATCTTCCAGTTTTAAATTTGATGTACTGAATTTGATATCGTCTGTACTGATATCATTGTATTTGCTGAATTTCAGAACCTCCTTATTAACAGTAGCTGTATAATCAGTGGCCGGTAATAAGCCTTCCGCAGGAGAGAATACCAGTTCATCGGTATTTTTCCATCGGAATTTTCCCGGGATTTTTGGAGAAAAACTGATGTATTCTGTAGAATCCCAGTTGTTGATCATTGAATCGGGATACAATGATTTATTGAAGACGAATGTAAGATTTCCCAACTGGGGCACTTCCCCTTTGGCATTGGTGGATTGCAGTGCAACAGAATTGCGGTTGCAGGAAACTATAAAAAGAGCTGAGATCAATACAATTATTAAAAAATAAAATTGCCTGATACGCATAAAGCTGTTGTTTTTGGTAATGATGTTTGTTTCGATTGTTAAATTTCTAAAAGTATTCTTAAGTACAGATAAGAAAACTAAATTAGCGCAGAATAAAAACTATGGAGGCAGACTCACAGAGTCCATATAATGATTTGAAGCAGAAAGGTACAAAAGAGAAACTCATATCAGTAGTTAAAAAATGTGTAATACTTACAGCGGCGTTTGTTGTGCTTTTTTTTATGCTGAATTTCTTTTTTCCGCTGAGGATTAATATAGAATATTCCAAAACGATCTCTGATGCAAATGGAGAGGTGATCAACAGTTATCTTACCAAAGACGATAAGTGGAGAATGTACACAGAACTGAATGAGATATCTCCTTTGCTCCGGAAAACGATCATTGCTAAAGAGGACAAATATTTTTACAGTCATCCCGGAATCAATGTGCTGTCCGTTGCCAGGGCTGCTTTAAAAAATGTGATCCGGTTTAAACGAACATCCGGGGCTTCGACCATCACTATGCAGGTTGCCCGTGCTTTGGAACACCGCGACAGAACATTCGGTTCCAAACTCATCGAGATGTTCCGTTCCCTGCAACTGGAAATGAAATACAGTAAGAACGAGATCCTTCAGATGTATCTTAACCTCGTGCCTTACGGAGGAAATATAGAAGGGGTAAAAGCCGCTTCCCTTTTATATTTTTCCAAAAATCCGGATCATTTATCGCTGGCACAAATTGTTACTTTATCAATCATACCTAACCGGCCATGCACGCTGGTGATTGGCAGATCGAATGATCTTATTATACTGGAGAGAAATAAATGGCTGAGCCGTTTTCGTACAGATGGAGTTTTTACAAAAGAAGAAATAGAAGATGCACTGGCAGAACCACTGGATGCAAAAAGAAAATCAGTAATGCACCTGATACCACATCTGGCCTATAAATTAAAATCAACTTACGCTTCACTCAATATTAAATCAACCATTGAAATATCTATTCAGTCAGGGATTGAAAAACTTACAGAAGATTACGTGCGGCGGTTGCGGTTGAATAATATTCACAATGCGGCGGTTGTGGTGATCGATAATGTAACTCACCAGGTGATCGCCTATGTAGGTTCTGCAGATTTTAAAGATACCACGGATGCAGGCCAGGTGAATGGTGCTGCTGCAATACGGCAACCCGGAAGTACAATCAAGCCATTGTTATATGCCATGAGTTTTGATGCAGGATTACTAACTCCCAAAACAATCATCAACGATGTGCCGGTTCATTATGCCGGATACAACCCCGAGAATTATGATAAAAAATTCAATGGCTATGTTAGTGTGGAATATTCACTCGAACATTCTTTGAACATTCCAGCTGTTAAAACACTGGAGAATTTAGGAAAGGAAAAACTGATCAACACGTTGATCGGGGCAGATTTCAAGCAGATACAAAAAGACCAGCAGAAATTAGGCCTTTCCATCATTTTGGGTGGATGTGGTGCAACGCTGGAAGAACTTACGGGATTGTTTTCAGCCTTTGCAAATAATGGTGTGTATGTAAAACCTTCTTTTATTCAGAACAATAAAAATAAAAGTACGGAACTGATCTCACCTTCTGCTGCATATATGATCACTGAAATACTGTCTAAAGTAAATCGCCCGGATTTTCCTTTAACCTGGTCGGCAACGGAACACATGCCCAAAATTGCATGGAAAACAGGAACGTCCTACGGCCGGAAGGACGCATGGAGTATAGGTTATAATAAAAAATATACGGTTGGTGTGTGGGTAGGAAATTTTTCCGGGGCAGGTGTTCCGGAATTGAGTGGTGCTAATACCGCAACACCATTGTTATTTAAGATCTTTAATACGATCGATTACGACAGTGATGAAGAATGGTATGCTGCTCCTCCGGAGTCAGGTGTTCGAATGGTGTGAAGCTAAATTGGTTTGCCGCCTTCCTCGTTATGTAAAAATCTTATTATCGATAGTTTTATTCCTGCTATCAGCACTACTTCTGTATGTGATCATTTGCATGAATATAAAATATCAGCAAACGGAAAATATTCTTATTGCGAAAGTTGTGTTCCTGCAACGGGATACATCAAAAAAATATACCGGAAAACTGTTCCTGAAATGCAGGATTTTTTCATGCAGCAACATACGGGGTTTGATAAAATTCCGCCTCATTATGATGGATGCGAAAAACTGTTTAAAGGTGATGGCCCCAGGATCGTTTCACCAAGGAATAACGATGAATATTATATCAGCAAAAAGGATCCACAGCCACTTGAAATTAACGCCTATGCCGGATCTGATGTGAGTTATTTGTACTGGTATATCAATGATCAGTTCTTTAAAAAAACAAAGGCT
>JANNZE010000460.1:0-3357 GCA_031410455.1 Chitinophagaceae bacterium
TAATTATTATTTTCAGGTATCAGCTGATTCGGGTCATTTTTATAATCATATACCTGCGCAGTTTTGAAACGTACTTCATCCACACCAATCTCCCTTGCCAGTTGTTTAACTTCTTCTATCTGGTGTTCATTGGGTTTCACCACCAGGAATTGAAAAAAAACGAATGGCTTTTTGCTGTTCAGTTCTTTTTTCCATTTTACAATATTGCGTGCACCTTCCAGAACTTTATCCAGTTTCCCGCCAAACCTGTAACTGCTGTACACATCCTGCGTGGTTCCATCAATAGAAATGATCAGCCTGTCCAGCCCGCTCTCTACTGTTTTCTTCGCCACCTCGTCCGTTAAATAATGTGCATTGGTGGAAGTGGCTGTATAAATTTTTCTGGAAGAAGCATACGACACCATCTCCAGGAAACTTTTGTTGAGGAAAGGTTCACCCTGGAAATAAAAAGTGAGATACAGTAATTCTTTATGGATCTCATCTATCGTTTTCTGAAAAAAATCTTTTTCGAGCATGCCTGTATCACGGGAGAAAGCACGTAAACCACTCGGGCATTCAGGGCAGCGCAGATTGCAACTGGTGGTAGGTTCAAATGAAATGGCCACCGGCAAACCCCATTGAACAGGCTTTGAAAAAATCCGGCTCACATAAAAACTTGATAAAACTTTAATGCCATTCCAAACCCTTGCAGGTGTGAGTTTTCCAAGTAGGTTAACAGTATCATTCCAGTTGACAGATGGCATACGGCAAAGATAGCCTAATGCAGGAACTAGAGACCGGCGATCGTTTCTGTTTCCGCATTGGTTTTTCTGAACGGCATATCGTAAAAAACCAAAGTGCCATTTAAAAACTGCTGGTAATTATGATAGATTACATTTAAAGTAATGAAGTTCATTACATATGCTAATGTTTCCTGCGGTACGTATTTTTTAATATCCCAGAATGTTGGATTTTCTTTCCCTGTTTTTTCCATCGCATTCCACACATTTCCAACGCCCCAGTTATAACTTGCTGCTATCAGCAACCAATTATTGTTAAGATTTCTGCTGCGGTCTTTTAAATATCTTGCTGCAGCGTTCGTGGATTTTAAAAACACCATTCTTTCATCTATGATCTTTTTGGAAACTGCCGTCTTTGCCGTCATTCTGTTCTTTTTGGAAACAGATTTTTTCGCTTCCGGGGCCGCTATTTTTAAACCATATTCCTTTGCCACCGGATCCATGAACTGCCAGAAACCTACCGCTCCGGCTTTTGAAATGGCCTTAGGTTCGAAAGCACTTTCCAGGGCCATTAAAACCCAGAACTCTTCCGGAACACCCTGTTTTTTTAATAAAGCAGATACTTTTGGGTAGTATTTCCTGCTTTTCTGAAACATACGGATGAGGTAATTTTTACGGGCAGCAGAAAATCGTGCGATGTAATCAATGGCCATTTCTTCATTTCCGCAAAGCATTTCCGGAAACACTATATTGGCGCAGATCATTTCAGAAGAAGGCCTTTCCTCTGCACAAGTATCAGATACCGCCGCAAAAGAGGCGTTAATAGTGAAGATGAACGAAAGGAGCAGGCAAATTTTCATGTACAATTTCTTATTATTACAAAATGATACAGCTTCGCCAATATCATCAGCGAACAACTTCCATTAACGCAGATTCATCCGGCTTATTGCCTGTGATATTTAATAAATATTTTATATATTTTTTGTTGTTGTTTTCCCTATCCAGCATTTCAGCTCATGCACAGCAAAAAGAATGGAAATCCACACATGACATAGCAGAAATGGAAGGCAAGGCACGCGCTTCATATTTTTTAAACGGATCCAGAACAGCTGCTTCGCAAAATTTTGATATTCATTATATGCGATGTGTATGGCAGGTGGATCCTGCCGTGCGGTACATTTCAGGTGCTGTTACGATGTATTATACGATAACTGAAAATACCGGGTCCATTACGCTCGACCTCAAATCTCCACTGATCACCGACAGTGTGGTGCAGCGAAACAACGGTTTGGCATTTACGCAACCTGCTGATATTGTCAATATCAATTTTTCATCGGCTGTTCCTGCGGGAACAATAGACTCATTCACGGTTTATTATCACGGTGTTCCTCCTAATACCGGCTTTGGAAGTTTTATCCAGTCCACACATGCCGGCGTACCTGTAATGTGGACTTTAAGTGAACCTTATGGCGCACGAGACTGGTTTCCGTGTAAGAATGGCCTGGACAATAAAACAGATTCAGTTGATCTGTATATCATACACCCGTCTGCTTTTAAAGCAGCCAGCAATGGCTTGTTTCAATATGAACAGATTTATGATGCCGGAAGAAAGATCACGTTCTGGAAACACAGGTATCCTGTTGCCACTTACCTGATCTGCTTTGCGGTAACGAATTATGAAGTTTTCGGCAATACGGTGCAGTTACTGAACAGGCAGATGCCGATGGTAACTTATTGTTATCCCGAAAGCCGGAGTTTATTTGAAAGCAATACAAACCTGGTATTGGATGCTTTACAGTTGTTCGATAGAACATTTGGTGAATATCCTTTCAAAAAAGAAAAATACGGGCATGTGCAGTTTGGCTGGGGTGGCGGTATGGAACACCAGACCTCTACTTTCATAGTCACACCAGATGAAAGCCTGATGGCGCATGAACTCGGGCACCAGTGGTTCGGAGATAAGATTACGTGTGCCAGCTGGGAAGACATCTGGCTTAATGAAGGTTTTGCCACTCACCTGGCCGCATTCTATATGGAGAAAAAATATCCAGCAAACACACTTGCCAACAGAAGGGCAGTTATCAATAATATCACCTCGCAACCGGGTGGTTCTGTTAAAGTAAATGACACTACAAGCGTCAGCAGAATATTCAGCGGCCGCTTATCCTATAATAAAGGTTCTTACCTGGTGTATATGCTGCGGTTAAAACTGGGAGACAGTGCTTTTTTCAGGGGTATCAGAAATTACCAGTCAGACCAGTCACTGGCATACGGTTTTGCAAGAACGGCGGATCTTAAAAGAAACCTGGAACAGGCCAGTGGAAAATCGCTCACCCAATTTTTCCGGCAATGGTATGAAGGAGAAGGATATCCTTCTTATAATATTCAGTGGAATGCATTTGGCAGCAGCCGCGTACGGATAAAGGTTAACCAGACCACATCACATCCATCCGTTTCATTTTTTGAAATGCCGGTTCCTTTACTTTTCAAAAATGCCACACAACAAAAACTGGTAACTGTAAACAATACCCAAAACGGTGAAACATTTCTGGAAAATATCGGTTTCATTCCCGATACGGTTTTGATAGATCCTGAATTGTGGATGATCAGTAAAAATAATACCACGCAAAAACTCAGT
>JANNZE010000461.1:0-2481 GCA_031410455.1 Chitinophagaceae bacterium
CATGTTCCCGGTCATCATCAGTTCCATAGCTTTACCCTTGCCTATCAGTTGTGGCAATCTTTGCGTTCCGCCATAACCCGGTATAAGGCCAAGGTTAACTTCGGGCTGACCGAATTTTGCATTGGCAGAAGCCGTCCTGAAATGACAGGCCATAGCGAGTTCACAACCACCTCCTAATGAAAAACCATTGACCGCTGCAATAACAGGTTTACGGCAATTTTCTATTTTAGAGAACACAAGGTCCTGTCCGCGTTTTGCCAGTGCCGCACCTTCCTGTGCTCCTAATGAAGTGAATTCACTGATGTCTGCACCTGCAACAAAAGCTTTAGGACCGCTGCCGGTAAGGATAGCAGCTTTGATCTCAGGATTGTTATAAACGTCATCCATTGCCGAAGAAAGTTCTTCGATGACCGTTTTATTGAGCGCATTCATTTTATCAGGACGATTGATCGTGATTGTTAGAATATTGTCAGATAAAGCGGTGGTTATGGTGTTGTATGTCATGTTTTAAATTTAAAAGGATCGGTGCGTTTTTACCCAGTTCTTGATATAATCGGCGATGGTTTCCGTAGAGGTTCCAGGTGCAAATAATTCACCCACGCCCATATTTTTCAGTGTGTTCATGTCTTCTTCGGGAATTATACCGCCACCTGTAACTAAAACATCCTGCATATTTTTTTCTTTCAGTAATGTCATCAGTTTTGGAAACACGGTCATGTGTGCACCGCTCAGGATACTGATGCCAATTGCGTCTGCATCTTCCTGTAAAGCAGTGTTCACTACCATTTCAGGGGTTTGACGCAACCCAGTATAAATCACTTCCATTCCCGCATCACGGAGGGCAGTGGCTATTACTTTTGCACCGCGGTCATGTCCGTCAAGTCCAACTTTCGCAACAATTACTCTGATAGGTCTCTGGATGCTCATGTGCTTTATTTAGATCGGTTAATAATTGAACCTTTTTACAATTGATTCAATACATTTTTTATTCGGCTGATGGTTTCTTCTTTTCCAATGATGTAAGCAATCTGAAATACTGCCGGTCCGAATTTTCCGCCAACCAGCATGATACGCATTGGTAATTGTAATTCACCGGGTTTGATACCTTTTTCAGCCGCCAGTTCTTTAAAACAATTTTCAATTCCGCCCATGTTCCAATCCGTTGTTTCTAATCTGTCAATGAAGGAAAGAAAAAATGCTTTTTTATTTTCATCCCATTTACTGATAGCGGAAAGTTCCCACACTGATGGTGACTGAAAGAAGAAAATTCCCTGCTGGTAAAAATCGGTGGTGAGTGTACAACGGTCTTTTATAACAGGGATTATGGTATGTAACAGTTCGTCATCAGCTTCACAGCCGTTAACAGTAAAAACGGCTTTCACTAATGGAAATAATTTTTCCGTGGAAGATCTTTTGATCCATTCATGGTTATACCATTTCGCTTTTTCAAAATCAAAACGGGCACCGCCTTTATGTACTCGGTCTATAGAAAATTTTCCGATCATTTCATCCATAGAAAAAATCTCCTGTTCTGATCCGTCATTCCATCCCAGCACTGCCAGCATATTTACAAATGCCTCCGGTAAAAAACCTGTTTCCTTGAATCCTTTGGTGATTTCACCTGTTTTATGATCCTTCCAGTTCATGGCAAAAACCGGGAAACCTAAAGCATCGCCATCGCGTTTACTTAATTTTCCATGTCCGTCGGGTTTTAGTATCAATGGAAGATGTGCCCATTGCGGCATTTTATCTGTTCCAAAAAGATGTTTCCAAAGGAGAATGTGAACCGGTGCACTGGGAAGCCATTCTTCACCTCGAAAAGCATGGCTGATCTCCATCAGGTAATCATCTACCACCACTGCAAGGTGATAAGTGGGCATACCATCTGCTTTCATCAGCACTTTATCATCCACCGTATTGCTTTCAAAATGTACATCACCGCGAATCATATCATGAAAGCTGATATTTTGACCGGGTTCCACTTTTATCCTGATCACATAAGGTACTCCATTGTCGATCATCTGCGTAGTTTCCGCTTCTGAAAGATTCAGGGAGTTTTTCATTTTCATTCTTATGGAATGATCGTATTGTAAACTGTTGCTGCTGGATGCTTTTAGTTTTTCACGCATAGCTTCCAGCTCTTCCGGAGTATCAAAAGCATAATAAGCATGACCGTCTTTTACAAGCTGGTCAGCATATTTTTTATATATGTCTTTTCTTTCACTCTGGCGGTAAGGAGCAAAAGGGCCGCCTTGCAATGTACTTTCGTCCGGTGTTAAGCCGCACCAGTTAAGGCAATCGAATATGTATTGTTCTGCACCTTCCACAAATCGTGTCTGATCGGTGTCTTCAATTCTCAGCACGAAAGTTCCTTTGTGCTGACGTGCAAATAAATAATTGTATAATACGGTTCTAACGCCACCTAAATGTAGTCCGCCTGTAGGGCTGGGGGCGAATCTTACCCGAACATTTTTCATGGCG
>JANNZE010000462.1:0-2594 GCA_031410455.1 Chitinophagaceae bacterium
TTCCCTGACGGATCGCCTCACCATCTTTAACCCACTCTCCTTTTATCACATCAAAATACCACATAGGAATTGTAGCGGAGGCGCCTGCACTCATAGAAGAAGGTATTGCCGCACTTAAGGTGGCCCTGGATGTTGATTTCAATTTAAGAGGAAGATTAGCATCAGATTTCAATTCCACATTCAACATTCCAAATGTCTTTAGTAAAACATTTCCGTTATCATTTCCTGATAAAATGCCCGGCATACGAACGTAAAGATTCACATCTAACGGGTTAAGATAAGAAGCATAAACGCTTACAGAACCTGTGTAAACACTGCCGTCTTCATTTACAAAAGAACCCGGTTGGAAATTGATACTCACCTCGGTATTTACATCAACCTGGCCACCGGAAACAGCGGAAACAGATCCGGTGATCTGGTAACGCTCCAACATTACTTTACCAAAAGCCTGTGCATTATCTGCCGGAAAACTTCTGTAAGCATTATAATAACCCGCGGCCTTTACGGTTACAACAGAATTTTTAGTGGAAACAATCACATTTTTTAAATAGGCAATTCCAAATTCATCGGTATAACCGGAAACTGCACCCGAAGTAACCAGTGCATGATTGACAACAATCCCATTTTCATCCAGAACCATTATTTTAAAAGAAGTGGTAAATGTATTGACGATTGGAATATCCGGATTACCGGAATCAGTCTTTTTACAAGAAGTAAAAAAGATAACGAGGCATAAAATATTGAGGATGAATGCAGTTGGTAAACGAAGTGATTTCATTAAATAAATTAAGTATTGAATATAAACATTTATTACCGAATTCACTGGTTGGAACCTCACAGGTTGATATATTAATTGCGATATTCTTTCAGCGTAAACCCAATTTAAAATGTCTATCATTAATTTATTTACAGGCAATGCACATCCATTCGGTGGTTAATTAATATCAGACAGGAAGCAATATGGGATGTTAAACAGGTTTAAAAGTGTTATCTGGATGACAGGAGTCGATAGAAAAACTAAAAAGATTAATGGAACAGAATATTCCGTATGCCTAATATTTGATGAGATAAACATTAACGCAACAAAGATTAATTAAGGTCTTACAACCTCACAGGTTGGTTATAGTCATCTGGTTGTAGTGGGTTCTTTTATTTGTTCCTTCGTGCTTGAATAACTTACAAACAACCTCAATACATACTTCGTGGCCTTTGAAATCTATAGTGAACTTTATGTTTCAACACTTGTACTTTTTTTTCCGAAAAGATATTGCCCAAGTATTAACGCAACCAGGAGTGCTATTACACTGAGGTAACCCAACCTGGAATAATGGCCGATCTTTCCCCCTTCATTTTCCACCACTACAAATCCGGCTACCAGTGATGCGATTCCGGTACCTGCCTGTTGAAGGCTGCTGTTAAAATTCTGAAAACTTCCGCGGAATTTAGTATCCGCAATATTGCTTACCAGGGCTTGTGAGGTTACCCCACGCCCGGTGGAAACCGTAAACCAGCAGCCAAATAAAAATAAAACGATCCAGTATGGTATAGTTACCAGGTTTGTAAGCATAATTACTAAAGGAAGTGAGACCAGGAGACAAACACGGAACACTTTGAGCTTTCCTATTTTATCACTTACCCTTCCCAAAATATTAGAAGAAAAAAAAGCGGCAATTCCTCCTACGAGATAAATAAGTGGAGTGATGGTTTTACTGTATCCAAGATTAAATTCCAGGTATGGATTGATAAACGGGACTACAAGGAAATGGCCGAACATAATGAAGCCGGTAAACAATAATGCGAGTACCTGGCGTTTTTGGGAGAGCACCTGTTTTAGTCCGTCTGTATTGATGGAAGGTTTTTGGCCGGGAACCAGGTGACCGGAAACATCCGGTAAAAATTTGAGAAGGAAAGGAATTAAAATTAAACCGAGCGATGCTATGAGGATAAAAGGTGCATGCCACGAAATTAAGTTGGATAAATACAATGCAAGAGGTATACCTATAACTGAAGCGATAGCAAATGCCGACATTACAGCACCCATTGCCCTGCCTCTGCGCTCATAAGCAAACAGGTCACTGATAATTGAAATTACCTGGGCGCCAATTAACCCTCCGAAAATACCTGCTATAAGCCTTGCTATCAGTAATAAATGATAAGAAGGAGCAAACCCACAACTCATGGTAGCTATTAAAAATCCTGAGTATGCAACAATCAATACCTTTTTTCTATCGAAGCTATCAATAAAAAAAGCAGCTATGAAGCCAGATAAACTTGCTGCGATGGTATAACTGGCTACCAGCAGTGAAAATTGCTGGGGACTGATTTTAAAATACGGCATCAGGTAATTACCTAATGGCATCATGATCATAAAATCAAGTATATGCGTAAAGTTCAGGGTAGCGAGGAGAAAAATGATGATCCTTTCTTTTTTTGTCATGGGCACGCAAAGTTATGAGGATTGAGTTATTTATTTTTTACCTGATTCGTGAGACCTGAACATGACAGTGAGGTTCGTGAGCACTAATCAATCGACAGAATATAAAAAGGTCTCGCTAATTAGCAAGACCTTTTACATTGATTATTGAACCATAGCC
>JANNZE010000463.1:0-4998 GCA_031410455.1 Chitinophagaceae bacterium
CACCACCATAAAGTTTCTATATAATTATTTTCGAATGTTACATAAGGTTTTTCCAGATCTACCCAATAACCCATTTTTTTTGTGATGTCATCCCATTTGTCTTTATAGCGCATCACCACTTCCCTGCATTTTTTATTGTAATCTTCAACGGTTATTTTAACGCCGATGTCTTCTTTGGTGATGCCAAGTTCTTTTTCAACACCCAGTTCTACAGGAAGACCATGTGTATCCCATCCGCCTTTGCGTTTAACCTGGAAACCCTGCATGGTTTTATACCTGCATACAAGGTCTTTGAGCGTTCTGGAGATCACGTGGTGAATGCCCGGCATTCCGTTGGCGCTTGGCGGACCCTCGAAGAAAACAAATGGTTTTTTTCCTTCGCGTAAGGACACACTTTGTTCAAAAGCCTGTTCTTTCTGCCATTTCTCTAAGATCTCCTGGCTGATGCCCGGTAAATTCAATTGCTGATATTCCTTGTATCTGGATGACATTCCCTCTAAAAATTTAAGTGTGCGAAGTTAATGAAAATGACTCTTAGCGGAGTTTACACCATCATAACAAATACAGAACATTTTAAATGTAGACTGAAACTTTCACATAATTTTTTTTGAAAGTTTGCTGCCTGTTAATCAATGCATAATGAATGCTGCACTGCATTTGAAGAAATTTATTTCAAAAAATATAACCTGTTGGCATGTTATTGGAAAGTGTAGTGAAGAAACTGATAATCCTTATAAAAATTAATTATGAAAAACTTTATTGTAGCGTTGTGTGCAGGTCTTTTGTTGAGTACAGCAGCAGATGCACAAACGAAAACGAAAGTAAAAGTTAAGAAAAGTACTACAACAGCAGCCCGCATAACGGCACCTGATGCAGTGAAATCGGCTTTTGATGCTAAGTATACTGCATCTGATGCGCGCTGGTCTAAAGGTAATAATGGCAATTACATGGTGACTTTTACAAATGTTGATACTGTAAAACAAATGGCAGAATATGATGCAACCGGAAACCTTGTACGATCAAAAGTCGTATATAACACAGATAAGATTCCGGAAAATGTGAGAACGGCTTTGGCCACCAGTTATGCAGATGCAACTATAACCGAGATTACGAAATTAGAATTAGCCGGTGTTTCACCTTATTATAAGATTAAGCTGAAGCAGGGTGATAATAAGAAAGAGATTTTGATGAGTGAGGAAGGAACAATCAGTGAGTAAAGATTTTTGCTGGTTTAGGGTTTTATTAGGGTAAAACGGGGGTATTCTTACTCCCGTTCTTTTAATAACCCCCTTAAAGTCCGTTTTAAAATCCAAGTGCGTACATGAAAGACTTACATGATATAAATGAATTATCATTTCAAAGGCAATCGTTAGGTTGCTTTTTTTAATGCAGTAACAATTCGCAGGGCTTGATGCCTGTATGTTTTTTGAAAGCAGAACTGAAATGGGAAATGGAGGAATAGCCCAGCAGCATGGAAACCTCTGTTACGCTAAGACCTTTATCATATAATAAATACTTGGCATGTTCCATTCTTTGCCCCTGGTAGAAATCGAAAATAGTGGTACCAAAAATTTCTTTAAATCCTTTTTTGAGATAACATTCGTTGATGGCCACTTTACGGCTCAAAGCCTTGATAGTGATGGGTTCTCCGATATGCTGGAGTAAAATCTCCCTCGCTTTAATGATCTTTTCGCGATCGTCCTCATTGGCCAGGAATTTACAGTTGAATGTAGTTTCTTCTTTTTCACCCAGCATACAATCCATACTGTATAACAGGAGAATCTGTGTTTGGGCGTTGATGAAAATATTTTCTAATGTATCGGTATAGTTGTGATTCAATAAAGCTTCAATGGCCATCCGGCTTCTGCCGCACAGAGGGAGCATTTTAGAAAAAGAAGTTTTATGTGCAAATGACAAAACGTTATCCGATAAATTCACAGGTGTTTTGTTTGCTTTGGCAAATTGCTGCAGATATGACCTGGTAAACCGGAAAGAAAGCACATCTACACTGTCTGCTTTTTCAATGCAGGACCTGGAGGAATTCAGTTTGCAGAAATCACATTCTGTTTGTTTCTGACGACAATACACATTGCCACTCACACAGAACCGGAGTTCTAAAAAATTTTCAGAAGGGTTGCTTCTTTCATAATTATACACCAGTACGCCTGTATCTTCAATTTGCCAGAGCGGCAATTTTTTGTAGCGTTTAATGGAATAATGAACAGATCCGGGAACGGTACGCTCCACTTCATGCATCACCTCCAGCTCATTATACAGAAATGGTTGCTTTTGAGCCAGTGAAAATATGTCTGAAGAATTATTCATTGAAAAATTTCGATGCAAATATAGTAAAGGATGCCCGTTTGTCGCAACGTTTGGATGATTATTACCATAAAATTACATTGAGGTGAAAATAACGGCTGAAACGGGTATAAACAGTGGAAAATAAACGCCTTTTTCACGGAAAAAGCACTTGTTTTTAGCTATCTTCGCAGGAATTCATTTTCACAGAATCCCTTATATGAATACAGACACCGTAGAGATTCCTATTACCCCAAACAGTTCTTATTCCGCAGATAGTATCCAGGTTCTGGAAGGCCTGGAAGCCGTTCGTAAACGTCCGGCGATGTACATCGGAGACATCTCTGTTAAAGGATTGCATCACCTCGTGTACGAAGTGGTGGATAACTCGATAGATGAGGCATTGGCAGGTTTTTGCAAAAATATTTTTGTTACCATCAATGAAGATAATTCCATCACTGTTGAAGATGATGGCCGTGGTATTCCAACCGGTATGCACACCAAAGAAAACAGGAGTGCGCTGGAAGTAGTAATGACCGTTCTACATGCGGGAGGTAAATTCGATAAAGGCTCTTACAAAGTATCCGGCGGTTTGCATGGAGTGGGTGTGAGTTGCGTGAATGCACTCAGTACTACCTTGCATGTAACCGTACAACGCGAAGGAAAGATCTTTGAGCAGGAGTACCATACCGGTATACCCGCTTATCCTGTAAGAGAAATCGGTAAAAGTGATAAGACAGGAACTAAAGTTCAGTTCTGGCCTGATGGCAGCATTTTTACGCACACTGTTTATAATAAAGAGATCCTGGAAGGCCGTATGAGAGAGCTGGCTTTCCTTAACAGGAATCTTTCTATCACATTAACCGACAGGAGAGAGCTTGATGATAAAGGAGAATTTTATGTAAAGAATTTCTTCAGTGAAGGCGGAATTGTAGAGTTTGTAGAGATGATTGATAAGAACGCCAATCGTCAGCCATTGATACCGAAAGTTATTTACTGCGATGGATATGATCCTGTGAGTAATGTAGCTGTTGAAGTGGCGATGGTATACAATGCCGGTTACCAGGAACATATTTTCAGTTATGTAAATAACATCAATACCATAGAAGGCGGCACACACGTTGCCGGTTTCAGAAGAAGCATCACCCGTGTTTTTAAAAGTTATGGCGAAAAGCAGGGAATGTTTGAAAAAGCGAAAGTGGCCATTGAAGGAGATGATTTCCGTGAAGGTATCAGCGCCATTATTTCTGTAAAAGTTCCTGAGCCTCAGATTGAAGGTCAGACAAAAACCAAATTAGGCAACAGTGAGGTGATGGGAATTGTGGATACCACGCTGAGCCGTGTTCTGGAAAATTACCTGGAAGAAAATCCGAGAGATGCGAAGACCATCATACAAAAGGTTATCCTTGCTGCACAGGCCAGGGCGGCTGCCAAGCGTGCCCGTGAAATGGTACAGCGTAAAAGTGTTTTAGTAGGTGGTGGTTTACCGGGTAAACTGGCAGATTGCTCAGATAAAGATCCGGGTCGTTGCGAGTTGTTCCTTGTGGAAGGAGATTCGGCAGGCGGAACTGCAAAACAGGGACGTGACAGAAGTTTTCAGGCAATCTTACCGTTGAGAGGTAAAATTTTGAATGTGGAGAAAGCCATGGAACATAAGATCTATGATAATGAGGAAATCAGGAATATGTTCACCGCATTAGGAGTTAAGATCGGTACACTCGAAGATCCCAAAGCTTTGGATATTTCAAAATTGCGCTACCATAAACTGATCATCATGACGGATGCCGATGTGGATGGTAGTCATATCGCCACCCTTATCCTTACTTTTATTTTCCGATATATGAAAGAACTGGTTGAACAGGGAAATGTGTACATTGCCCAGCCACCGTTGTATTTGGTTAAAAAAGGAAAGGAGCAGGAATATGCCTGGAATGATGAAGAAAGAAAAGGTTTAGTTACCTTATTTGGACAGGGAAAAGATGAGAGTGTGAATATTCAGCGATATAAAGGTTTAGGAGAGATGAATGCAGACCAGTTATGGGAAACCACCATGAATCCTGTAACCAGAACCCTTAAACAGGTAACGCTGGAAAGTGCTGCGGAAGCAGACAGGGTGTTCAGTATGCTGATGGGAGATGAAGTTCCTCCAAGAAGGGAATTCATTGAGTCGCATGCTAAATATGCCAAAATTGATGTGTAAGCCAATTTGCAATTTTTTTGGCTTCAAATATATTTCAGTAGCTTGTATCCTTTAAAAACTATAAAACTAATTAGTAACAATAAATTTTTACAAAAATGTCAAACATGTTAACAGCTTATTGCATGAAAACGAAAGAGAAAAATGTTCCAATGCAAGATGCGGTAATTACCAAAACTTCACGTGGCGGTTATATGGCACAAGGCCATGATGGTAAAGGAAATAAAATGACCACTATGTTGGGAGAAGCGAAAGCTTTACAGGCAGTGAAAGATGGTGTTGCCAAGAAATCGTGGGATTAATAATATTGTATAATTATTTGAAAAGAGCTGCCAAAGGGTAGCTCTTTTGCATAGAAATAAAGCGCACAATATCGTATGCACAATTTTTTTGTGCACTTAAAATTGTGCGGTTAACTTGTCATATAAACCCTTATATGAAAAGACAGAAGAAAAGGGATGTATTTGGTGAATTATTTAACCTTACACAACAGGATCTGG
>JANNZE010000464.1:0-4321 GCA_031410455.1 Chitinophagaceae bacterium
GAATCATACTATGGGTTTGCAGGATGAATATGTTTTGCGCTATATGGCAGATAATCTTCGCTCGGCATCATCACCTTTCTTTGCTGTGCAGTATAATATCAGTACACATTATCCGAATGACCTTCCTTCAAAGTATAAAGAATTGTTTCCTGAACAGAATTTTTCACCAGGTATGAAGAGCATGCATTATTATTCCAGTTGCATGGAGCAGTTTTTTAAATCGGCTGTTCAGGAGAAATGGTTTAAAGAGACCGTTTTTATTTTTGCTTCCGATCACTGGATGTATCCTGATTCCCGGTCAACTGTATCTGATATTACACAACGTTTTCACATTCCTATATTTATTTATGATCCTTTAAATGATCAGCCCAGAACTATTGATGATCCCGTTAGCCAGCTGGATATCATGAACATTATTTTGCATTACAGTGGTGCACAGCAAAATATAATTTCTTATGGAGAAGACATTGTGGATAGCACAGATCCGGATCGTATTGTATGTATGAAGGAAAATTCTGCTTTATACCAGGCAATCGATAAAAACATGGTGATCGGTTTTAATCCATTGAATAATACAGTGGAATTTGTATATGAACATAAAAAAGATCCGGCGAAGAAAATAAATCTTGCCGGACAAATTGATATTGCTGTACAATTGAATTACCTCAAAGCTTTTTTGCAAAAAGCATCCTGGCAATACAATAAAAAATTAACTGACGCCGCTGCCGTTCGGAACAATTGAATTCGGTAAAACAAATTGCAGCTTTCCTTCAGCATCATCCGCCATCAGTATCATACCGTTGCTTTCAATACCTCTCATTTTACGGGGAGCTAAATTGGTAACTACCACCACCTGGTGACCAATGATATTTTCAGGATTAAAATGTAAGGCAATGCCACTCACGATCGTTCTTTTTTCAAATCCGAGATCTACTTCCAGCTTTAATAATTTATCAGCCTTCTCCACTTTTTCTGCTGATACAATTGTTCCTACCTTCAGGTCGATCTTTGCAAAATCATCAAACTGAATTTCAGGTTTTATGTTTGTCTTTTGTTCAGTTGTATTTTCCGGTGACTCTTCTTTTTTCAGTTCCATAGATTTTGTTTTTAATTTTTCGATCTGCTGTTGTACTTCTTCGTCTTCAATTTTTCTGAATAATAATTCGGGCGCCCGTAAGGAATATCCCACACTTAATAAATTCATCTTTCCGGCATTTTCCCAATCCAGCATTTTCTCTACCACTTTCATCATATAACACATTTTCTTAGCTGCATTTGGTAAAAAAGCATGGATCATTACCGCCAGGTTAGCCGTAAGTTGTAAACAAATGTGTAATGAATTGTCAATGAGTTTTTGTGATGCTTCTTTTATTTTACCGTTTTCATCCACATCCTTTGCTTTTATCCAGGGTTCTTTATCCTGCATATAGCGGTTGCCTTTACGCGCCAGATCGATCACTTCTGCGAGTGCATCCCGGAATTTATAACGGCTGATATTTTCTTCCAGTGAAGCTTTGGTAGCAAGAATATCTTCAAATAATTTTTTATCAGCATCATCAGCGATCTCATTATGATATACCGGAACTTTTCCTCCGCACAATTTATGCATGAGTACAAAAGTTCTGTTTACAAAATTGCCGAATACCGCCACCAGTTCACTGTTTACAGCATCCTGAAATCCTTTCCATGTAAACTCACTGTCTTTTGTTTCGGGAGCAATAGCAGTTAAATAATAACGCAATGCATCCACGAGTGCATCGCCGCCATTTTCTTTTTTTACAAAATCATTGATGTAATCATCCATTTCAATGCTCCATCCGCGGCTTGTACTCATTTTATCGCCTTCCAGGTTCATGAATTCATTGCTGGGAACATTATCAGGGAGAATGTCACCGTATAATTTCAGCATTACCGGAAAAATGATGCAATGAAAAACAATATTGTCTTTACCAATAAAATGAACCAGCTTGGTGCCTTTGTCCTGCCAGTATGGTTTCCAGTCGCGGTTATTGTCTTTTGCCCACTGGCGTGTTGCACTGATGTAACCGATCGGCGCATCAAACCATACATACAGCACTTTTCCATTCGCTTCTTTCAACGGAACAGGAACACCCCAGTCGAGGTCACGCGTAACGGCCCTTGGGTGCAAACCTGCATCCAGCCAGCTTTTACATTGTCCAAGAACGTTTGCCTTCCAGTCGTCATTATGTTCTCCCAGTATCCACTCTCTTAAAAAATCTTCGTGTTTATTTAAAGGAAGATACCAGTGTGTGGTGGATCTTTTTACTGGAGGATTTCCGCTTAATGTACTTTTTGGATGAAGGAGTTGCTCCGGGCTTAAACTGGTTCCGCATTTTTCGCACTGATCGCCGTAAGCACCGGGATTGGCGCATACCGGGCAGGTTCCGGTAATATACCTGTCTGCTAAAAAAGTATTGGCCGATTCATCAAAATACTGCTCACTTTCTTTTACTTCCAGGTGGCCTTCGTTATTGAGTTTCGTAAAAAATTCCTGTGCAGTTTCATGGTGTAATGCTGAAGAAGTGCGGTGATAGATATCAAACGAAATTCCAAGGTCGGCCATATTGCTTTGGAGCATAGCATGGTATTTATCTACAATTTCTTTCGGCGTAGTTTTTTCCTTCATCGCCTGTATCGTAATTGCAGCGCCATGTTCATCACTTCCGCACACAAAAACCACGTCCTTTTTCTGAGATCTTAAAAACCGGGCATATATGTCTGCAGGCAGATAAGCTCCTGCAAGATGGCCAATATGTTTCGGGCCATTTGCGTAAGGTAAAGCAGAGGTAATGAGATATCTTTTTGGTTCCTGGTTCATTTCTAAATTTTATCCGGTGCCTTCAAAATTCTTACCTGTAATCTGCATCCGGACTGTAAAAATATCAAATGAAATGCAATACAGGAATTTGAACTAAATTTCAGCATGCATCGCAAAGAGTTTTTATCGGGATTATTGCCGCTGGCCATGCTGGCAAAAACGGATCTTTCCTTTGAGCCGCCTGCATATATTCCACCCTTTCTGAAAGCGGGAGATACAGTAGGCATCACATCTCCGGCGGGAAATGTAACATTGGAAGAACTGGAACCCGCTGTGCAAAAACTGCAGGAATGGGGATTTAAAGTGCGCATAGGAATGGCGCCCGGTCAGAGGGAAAATACTTACGGCGGAACAGATGATGTACGTTCAAAGGATCTGCAGAACATGCTGGACGATCCTGGCATTAAGGCTATTTTATGCGCACGGGGAGGATATGGCATCGTTCGGATCATTGACCGCCTTGATTTTTCTGCTTTCCGTAAAAAACCGAAATGGATCATTGGCTTCAGCGATATCACAGTGCTGATCAGTCATGTGATCTCTAATTTTGGCATTGCCGCCGTTCATGGAAAAATGGCCAACAGTTTTTTGAAAGATCCGGCAACAGCGGAACAGTCACGGATTGATTCTATAGAAAGTATCCGGAAATGTTTAACCGGTGATAAGACCAGGTATGAAACTGTTTCTCATGCTGAAAACAAAAAAGGTAAGGCATCAGGAATACTGGTTGGCGGAAATCTGAAAGTTCTGGAAAATCTGGCCGGAACCAGAAGTGATCTGCATACCCGTAATAAAATTCTTTTTCTGGAGGATACCGGTGAATATTTATACAACACTGACCGTATGTTCTGGAATTTAAAACGTACAGGCAAACTGGATGATCTGAAAGGTTTGATCATAGGCGGATTTAAATTCAGGCCCGACGATGCCGGTGAAGAATTCAATAAGACCATACAGCAGATCGTGCTCGAAAAAATATATGATTGTACTTATCCCGTTTGTTTTGATTTTCCGGTTGGCCATCAGAAAGCAAATTTTGCATTAAAATGCGGTGTTCAGTATCATTTGAAAGTAGATGATGTTACCATTCTTCAAGAGTTATAATGTTTTTACCCATTTCATTCATACATTTAAGTTTCTAAAACTGTTTATGAAAAAACTTTTTCTTATTGCATTTGTACTGGTAAATCAATTCACCATTGCCCAGCAAAAAATGCTCACCATGGAAGATGCATTGGTTAACAACAGAACTACTTTAGCCACTGAGAATTTGAAAATGCTGCAATTCATTAAAGGAACCGGCGACTATATTTATCTGAAGAAAACCGATGGAAAAGAACGCTGGATAAAAGGAAATTTTAAAACAGGAGAGCAGGATAATTTTCTTACGCCGCAACAACTGAATATTGCTTTACTGAAAATAGGTTCAGATACGATCGTCAATATGCCTGCGGTTCAATTCAGTACGGACAATGCAACTTT
>JANNZE010000465.1:0-3497 GCA_031410455.1 Chitinophagaceae bacterium
TGAACATCAGTAACCAACCTGTGATGAGGCACAATCCGCCCACGGGCGTAACAGCACCAATCCATTTGTAATCAGGGGAAACAAAACCCATCAAAAGGGTGAGGATGTATAAAGATCCACTGAAGATGATGGTGCCGGAAATAAATAATCTTCCGGTCCATTTGAGTAAACTGCCCGGAAGATCTTTATATAAAATAGCTACTGCCAATAATGCGATGGCGTGGAAGAACTGGTAACGAACTCCTGTTTCAAAAACAGCAACAGCATGATCACTGATCTTATCTTTTAAAGCGTGTGCACCGAATGCTCCTAAGATTACTGACAAAGCTCCGAGAAAAGCAGCTATTTTTAAAAATCCTTTGTGCATATCATCTGTTTAAAGAATATAAAATTCCGCCAAAGGTAGTTTCGGATATGGTAGAAGCATTCAAAGTTAATTGAGCCTGTTGGTACACCGGTTTACGTTCTTCCAGTTTTTGCTGAATGAAATACAGCAATTCGTTCTCGTTCACATTTTTCACCAGCGGCCTTCTGTCTTTTTCTTTAAGGATGTTTGTCAATAGAAATTCAGGTGTAGATTCCAGGTATATAGTAAACCCGTTTTCATTCATCCATTCAATATTTTCATGATAACAGGGCGTTCCGCCACCGCAGGAGATGATGCAATCTTCAAACTTATTGAGTTCCCTGAGAACAGAAGCTTCCTTTTCACGATACCAGGTTTCGCCTTTTTTCTCAAACAGATCTACCACCGAATTCATTTCCATGGCCTCTATCGTATCATCTACATCATAAAAGTCAAAATCGTATTTTGCCGACCAGCGTTTTGCCCAATACGATTTTCCACTTCCCATAAAACCCAACAGGTAAAAGCGCATAATATTTTTCTTGTTATTTGCTAAAATACAAGTCTGCGGCGAAATAACAGTTTAATTAAAAAAGAACAGGAGAAATAAATTACCGTTTACGATTTCCGTTTGAAATCACCCCGTTTCCAGGCCTTGATAAACTCTGACCATGCCATGGGATTAAAGATATTTTGCGGAGCAACCTGCCCGGAATAATACAATTTACCGGCTGCCTGCCGCATATATTGTTTAGATGCTTCCCTTCCATCGGAAGGAAGACTTGCCATCAGTACTTTACGGGTGGCTTCATCGTTGTTAGCTCTTGCAATGGCAATATTATCGTCCGCTATTTTAGTATTGAGGAAGTCGCGGTCAAACTGAGCTCTGGATATCCTTGGTTTGATGATGGTAGCGGGAAGAAAAACGGTATCTGTGACCATTAATTGAATAATGCTGTGCTGGTTTCCCTGCAGCTCTTTGGGAATGTTCACCAGCCTTGCTTTAAAACCAATACTGGTAAATTCCACCTGGTCGCCTTTTAAAACCACAATACTGAAAACGCCCTTTTCGCTGCTGATGGTTCCGCGGTTCTGACCTTTAACCATAATGCTCACACCAGGTATGGCCTGCAAGCTGTCGGCCGTCATTACCACACCGTACAACTGAACAACAGAATCTTTAAAAGTTTCAAACTGGGCATTTGCTGAAAATGGGAATATAAAAGCCAGTATAATGAAATATCGTAAATTTTTTCTCATGCCTTCATTATCCCCCGAAGGCGGATGTTTGCTGAATAAAGAGCTATTGTACAAGAGTGCGACGCCAATAATGTTGCACAATGAACAAAAGCCGGTTACAAAAATAGCGGTTCACAGTTAGTGATTCCTGAATTTGTAAACAAAGTACGCCCTGCGATGTTTAGTTTTGCAGTTCAGAAATAGTTTTTAACAAATAATTCGATGACTACAGAAGATATTATAAAAGCGCTGAGCAATGTGCAGGAACCTGATCTTGGAAAAGACCTGGTAACATTGAATATGGTGAAAGACGTGGCGGTTGAGGGAAATAAAGTTTCCTTTACGGTTGTGCTTACCACGCCTGCATGTCCCTTAAAAGATATGATTAAAAATGCTTGTGTGAATGCGATCCATATACTGGTGTACAAGCAGGCAGAAGTGAGCGTTAATTTTACCAGCAATACCACCTCCAACAGAACAGATGCAAAAGTTGTTTTACAGGGCGTAAAGAATGTGATAGCGGTAGTGAGTGGAAAAGGTGGCGTTGGAAAAAGCACGGTATCTGCCAACCTTGCTCTGGCATTGGCAGAAGGAGGAGCGAAAGTGGGATTGATGGATGCAGATATATATGGACCGAGTCAGCATATTATGTTCGGCATCCGCGGTGAAAGGCCCATGATGAAAGAGAACGGCGGCAAAGGGCTGATCGTTCCTATTGAACGTTTCGGAATAAAAGTGATGAGCATTGGTTTGCTGATAGATGAAAAGCAGGCGGTGGTATGGCGTGGCCCGATGGTGAGCAGTGCTATCCGCCAGTTTGTTACCGATGTTGACTGGGGCGAACTGGATTACCTGATCATTGATATGCCACCGGGAACTGGCGACATTCATTTGACGATGGTGCAAACCGTTCCGGTGACAGGCGTAATTGTAGTGACCACTCCGCAAACGGTGGCGCTGGCAGATGCTAAAAAAGGAATTGCGATGTTCGGACAGGCAGCTCAACTGAAAGTTCCGGTGATCGGGCTGGTGGAGAACATGAGTTATTTCATTGCACCCGGTGCTGACATCAACGATCCTGCACAGCGATTATATATTTTCGGTAAAGACGGCGGCAAACATTTAGCGGAAGAATTTGACATTCCTTTGCTGGGACAAATTCCTTTGGTTCAAAGTATTCGTGAAGGCGGAGATATCGGAATTCCTTTAATGGCCGGCGATGATGAGGCTACCAAAAAAGCATTCGGTGAATTTGCCGGCAATGCCGCACGTGGAATTGCGATGCGTAATGCGAATATGGCGGCAACGGAGATACAGGAGATTTTGGAATAGTTGTTTTGAAGTATGAATTTTGAATGTATGTAATGGTTCGTGGCTTCACGCGCGGGATTATTTTAAATTATGTATTTTAAATTTTGAATGGAAATACAACATTCGTTTTCAATTTTATTCAGGAACGAGATGTAATGGTTCGTGGCTTCGCGAGCGGGGTTATTTTGAATTATGAATTTTAAATTTTAAATGGAATACAACATCTCGTTTTCAATTTTATTCAGGAACGGTGTAATGGTTCGTGGCTTCACGAGCGGGGTTTATTTTAAATTATGAATTTTAAATAGAAAGACGCATTTTCATCGACAATTTGAATGTTGAACTTCATTTAAAATTTATTATATAAAATTCATAATAATTAATCCCCGTTCAGCCATTTCTGTGCATTCCTGAACAACATCTTTTCTTTCAGTTCCTTTGAAAAATTCATTTCCTCAATAAGTTTTCCGGGATAAAATTCTCCCAGCGGAAAAGGATAATCGCTACCCATGCAGATGAAATCTTCGCCCATGATATCAGTTATAAATTGTAACGCCTGCCGATCATGCACCAATGCATCGATCCAGAATTTACCGATATA
>JANNZE010000466.1:0-2284 GCA_031410455.1 Chitinophagaceae bacterium
TAATAGGCTTTGTTCTTACCTCTGAGAACAGCAGCAATTCTTGAACACATACGTCCTACGGTTTGATTAGCACCATCCACTACGTACCAATTACGCGTTACGGTAGCCTCGTTCGCATGCTTTGTTGTGAAATGTAATTTACTCATTGTATTTTTTTTGGCTTTCGCCTGTTATAAATTCCCGTCGCTATCCCAACAGGTTCGTTTGCTTTTTCAAACGGACCGCGAAGGTATACAGAACACGCTAAAAATAATCGCTTTCAGGAATTAATTTTACAAGCACCTTCACAAGGTGTTGATAATCAGTAAAAATTTTGAGGAAAAATTAACTTACGTAGCTAATTATTTCATTTGAGAGAGCAAAAACATAGTGGCTTCCGTTCGGTTACGGACATTGAGTTTTCTGTAAATGTTCTTACAATGTTTTTTTACGGTGTCGATGCTGATATTGTGGTCACATGCAATTTCTTTGTACAATCTTCCATCTGACAAAGAATTCAATACCTCTCTCTCACGTTTAGTCAGTTCGTCGATAGTTATCTTCAAGTGGTAATAAGATTAACAATAAAAGTAAAAGTTATATCATATAAACTTAATATTATTTTGTGTACCAACACTGATCCTCATTTACCCTTACCTGCTGTAGACCAATCTTCCGTTTATATATGTTTTAATAACTTCAGTCTTCAGTATATCCAAAGGTGCACATAACAGCAGATCGGTATTTATTAATACAAAATCCGCTGACTTACCTTTCTCAAGACTTCCCCTTTTTTTCTCTTCAAATGCTGCTTTGGCGGCCCAGATGGTCATACCTCGCAGGGCCTGTTGTCTCAATAAAGCATTCTCGGCCTGGTAACCACCAGCAGGATAACTTTTTTCATCCTGCCTGATTACCGCTGCAAAAAAAGTTTTGAACGGGCTGATATCTTCCACCGGAAAGTCTGTTCCCAAGGGCATCCAACCGTTCGTTTGCAGCAGGTTCTGGTAGGCATAAGCATATTTCACCCGTTCTGCTCCCAGTCGGTCCGCTGCCCAATACATATCACTGGTGGCATGTGTAGGCTGAACCGATGGTATGATATTAAAATCACTGAAAAAATGCAGGTCATCCGGTTGTACAACCTGTGCATGTTCTATCCGCCATCGGCGATCATTTTTCTTTTGCAGAACTTCTGCATATATGCGTAGAATTTCCCTGTTCGCACTGTCACCGATCGCATGCGTACACATCTGCATTTTTGAATTGATCAACAGGGAAGCAAGTTTTCTGAAATGTGCCTCTTCCTCCAGTAAAAAACCTTTCCAGCCTGGCTGATCAGCATAATCATTCACCAGGCATGCACCCCTGGAACCCAGTGCTCCATCTGCATACACTTTAAATCCGCCAACATGTAATTTATCTGTGATATAAGGACCTTTGCTGATCCATTTATCATAATAAGAGGTACTATCCGATAAAAGCGCAAAGATGTTCATCAATAATCTCCCGGCCTTCTGCTCCCTGTCAACCAGTTCTATAGTATGTTCACTCACACCGCAATCGTGCACACTCGTGAGCCCTTTTTCAAAACACAATTGCTGTGTCTTCCCGTAATACAACGCCGCCAGTGAATCTGAAATATGAGGAATGATGTTATCCACTATATCCATTGCATTGTCAATCAGAATTCCGGTAAGCTGTCCGTTTTTTAATTCAACCACACCACCTTTTACAGTTGTTGCATTGTTTATTCCGGCAAGATCAAGGGCTTTTTGGTTCACCAGGGCAGCATGTCCATCCACGCGCTTTAAAAAAACCGGCCGGTTGGGAAACAGGCTGTCCAGTATTCTTTTATCCGGGTATGTTTTTATTATCCAGTCGTTCTGGTCCCAGCCACGGCCATAGATCCATTCCATAGGCGCATTGGTGCTATAATCTTTTATTTTATTTACAATTTCTTCAAAGGAAGATGTGCCTACCAAATTGCATTTCCACATATCTGTTGCATATCCGGTAAAATGACAATGTGCATCAATAAATCCCGGGAATATTGTTTTACCAGTAGCATCGGTTATAGAATCTGATGAATACTTTTTCATGATCTCTTCATCTGTACCGGTAGCTATTATTTTTCCGTCGTTAATGGCCATTGCCTGCACTTCAGTAAAGCTGGAATCTGCTGTGTAAATAGTTGCGTGTTGAACAATAAGCGAAACTTTTTGTTTGTTGTTGCAGGATGCAATAAGTAATAATAGACATAAGCCGGTTAGTAAGATGGTAAGATTTCTCATGCTCAAAAATA
>JANNZE010000467.1:0-4208 GCA_031410455.1 Chitinophagaceae bacterium
TACGGGCGACATCAATACGGCGAACAAAAGTTATAACAATGCGTTCACCCAGCTTCCAGGTCTGCCGGTTCAGTATGAGATCATCAGCGGTAACCTGAAATTTACTTATACTTTAATAAAAGTTGATCAGGATATCATTCCTTCATCCAGGTTTGAAATGCCAAAATCAGGTTATAGAATTATGACCTATGATGAAAACCAGCAGTTAAAAAAGGGAGATAATAAATAAAATCAATGAGAGCGGATGATCAGCTTCATTCCGGTATATCCCTGCTTCATTTCTGAAACAAAAACCTTCTGTTTAACAGGTAAAATGTAGATAGAATTACCTTTTTGGTAAGAAATAAGGCTATTGGCGGAAAAGTTAACCGGAGAACTTGAAATTGTAAGGCTTCCTTTATACTTCAGTCCTGCTTTAAGATTGAATGCCAGGCTTCTGCTGAAACTGTTATTGGTATTTACATTCAGCGATACACGATTCCTGTTCTTCTTATTGATACCGCGGTCAGCGAATGACGTGAGCATAGACCCGACGAGAACGCCTGCGAGGAGTGCTATTTTGAAGATCTTGCTCATTTTTTAATTTATTTATAACAAATATAATAAAAGTTGTAAGAAAAAAAAGTGCCATTCATCATTTATTTTTTGATCTTATCCACATTTTTTACCAGAATTGGTATAATCTATGAAAGTTTTCCATTGAAAAAGAGTAAATTACAATAAGATAAATCCGATGAGCAAAAATCCTTACAGGCAGGACAGGGAAGAACTCAAAGAACTGATCCAGCAATACAACAACCTTAAAGACGGTAAAAGTCATTCATTTATTGATGAAGAAGGCTTCGAAAGAATAATAGATTATTACGATGATAAAGAACAATTCAATCTTGCCTTAGAAGCTGCGGAGTTCGGAATAGCGCAATTTGGCTGGTCTGCTTCCCTTTTATTGAAAAAGGCAGATATGCTGATTTCGCTGCGCCGTTACAGGGACGCACTGGATGTTCTGGAATATGCAGAATTGTTCGACAGCACCGATTCCACCTTATTTATACTTAAAACAGATGCTTACCTGGCGCTGGATATGCAGGAAAAAGCAGCAGCTGTTCTGGAGACTGCCATACAGACATTTGAAGGAGAGGACCGCCTCGATCTTTTGTTTGAACTGTCTGATGTATATGATGATTATGAAAATTTTGAGAAGGTGTTTGATTGCCTTAAAATGATCCTGGAAGAAGATCCAACTAATGAGGAAGCTTTATATAAAATCTGCTTCTGGACCGATTTCACAGGCAGAAATGAGGAAAGTATCAAACTGCACCAGTGGATCGTTGATGAATTTCCATTCAATGAACTGGCCTGGTTCAACCTTGGAGCTGGTTTCCAGGGATTGAAATTGTATGAAAAAGCTGTAGATGCGTATTCTTATGCCGTTGCTATAGATGAAAAATTTGATTATGCATACCGGAATATGGGCGATGCCTATATCAAATTACGCCAGTTCAAAGAGGCGATAGAAGTCTTGGAAAAAGTAATTGAACTGGCTCGTCCGGAAGCCGTAATCTATGAGGCCATCGGGCATTGTTTCGACAAATTGGGAAATTTTGCCCAGGCAAGGTTCAATTATAAAAAAGCCAGTCACCTGAGCCCGGAAGATGGCCATATGCATTATAAAATTGCTTGTACCTACATGAATGAATCACACTGGCTGAATGCGATCAAATGCCTTGAAACGGCAATCCGTGTTTCCAAGACAACATCAGAATATTCATTGGCTCTGGGTCAATGTCACATGGAACTGGGTAATCTCGACCAGGCGATCACCTTTTTTGGCCAGGTGGTAAGAACACGTCCTAAAAATGTAAATGGCTGGGTGGAATTTCTGAAATGTCTTTACCAGGCAGAAATGCATACCGAAGGTATCGAATATGCCTCCTTTGCCTATGAACAGACAGACCACAAACCTATTTTTATTTATTATAAAAGCATGTTCCTGTTTGCAAAAAACAAAACCAAACAGGCTTTGCTGTTATTGGAAACTGCACTAACCAACAATCCAAAACTGATCAGGAAATTCATAGAGATAGATCCTGCTATTCTGCAGCATCACAAAGTGGTGGAACTGATCGCCCGTTATAAAAAACGAAAGTAATTACAATTTTATTTTTATAAATTTATCAGCTATATAAATCCTTTTGTCTTAATTTATTTTACCTGATAATTTGTAATATCAGGAATATTCTATATGTTTAGGATCCAAAACAACTCTCACTCATGTTTTGGTAATAATCCACACATCCTATTTATTTCTCAAAAATCTTTTAGCTTAAGTAATTCGGTATAGTATATATTTTACATGTGCTAAAAATTTTATCCGCTTGAAATTCCGTTGCCTTTTTATTCATTGTCATTGATAAAATTTTTAACGTGAAAATATCTACCCTAATTTTCAACAAAGTATCAGCTTTTTTGTGCAGTCATCACACTAAGAAAAATCTTTTCAAAGTTGTTCTTTTAGCTGCTTTTTACCTCGGAATTAATTGTGAAAAAGTAAATGGCCAGGTAAAAAATGCTTTGAATTTTGATGGAACAAATGACTACGTGAATGTAAATCCACTCATCCCTTATACAAATTCTTTCACGCTGGAAAGTTGGATAAAAACCACCGATGGAGGAGCAGTTGTTTACGGGAGAGGAAATTCTACCGTGAATGGTTATCTACATTTTGGTTTAAATGTAGGTCTCATACGCCTGGCTATAGGAGATGGAATTGGCATAGATCAATTGAGTGGAAATTCACAGGTGGCTGATAATACCTGGCATCATATAGCGGTAGTAAAATCTGGCAGCTCTGTAACATTTTATCTGGACGGAGTGTTTAACGGATCGGGCACAACATCAAAAACGCCCGTTGCCGCATCTTCTACCCTTATCGGGGCAGGTTTTTTTAATAATATCCTTCAGAGTTTTACAAATGGTACTATTGATGAATTCAGGGTTTGGAATGTGGCTCGTACACAAGCGGAGATTTCTACAAATATGGATTGTGAATTGAGCAACGAAAGCGGTTTGGTGGCTGCCTACCATTTTAACCAGGGAACTCCCGGAGGAAACAATACAGGAGTTACAAGCTTGCTGGATGGTACCGGTAATGGCAGAAATGGAACGCTAATAAATTTTGCACTTGTTGGATCAACTTCCAATTGGGTAACTTCAGGTGGTATTGCCTCTCCGGATATTCCCGTAGTAAACAATCAAACAATTTGCACAGGATCTAGCGCAACTCTCACAATTCAATCTGGAAATCTTAATAGTGCATCAGCATGGAAATGGTACACTGATACCTGCGGTGGCACTCCAGCCGGAACAGGTACTTCAATTACTGTTTCTCCCTCAATAACTACTGTTTATTATGTAAGGGGTGAAAGTAATTGTTTCGCAGGTAGTTGTGCTACTGTAACTGTAACAGTTAATCCAGTACCGACAGTAACAATAACTCCAAGTGGGCCAACCACATTTTGTTCAGGTGGGAACGTAAATCTATCAGCTACAGCTGCCGGAGGAAACTCTCCTTATACATTCTCATGGAGTACAGGAGCAAATACTCCTACCATAAACGTTACAACTTCCGGAACATACACTGCTACAGCTACTGGTAATAATGGATGCTCTTCAACAAACAGCATTACAGTTACTGAAACTCCACTAACAATTTCTTGTCCTATAGGAATAACTGTCTGCCAGGATGCTCCTAGCGGTGCCTGTAATGTGCGTTTTTATCCTGCTGTAATACCAGCGACACCCGTATTGGATTATGCTGACAGGAAAATAACCTATAACAACGTTTCCATAAATGGTGCAGGAAATTCTGCGGTAGTGGCTGCGGGTTCACTGGTAACTTTAAATTATAACCTTTCGGTTTTCTTTGATTATTTTACGGGTTACTGTCCTGGTTGTGTAGTGCAGTCTTATATTGGTATTGGATCAACCAATCAGACTATTCAATGTGAAAGTTATATTAGTAATGGATATGCAACAACAAGAGCTACCAGCTTTATTGCTCCAACAACGCCAGGCATTTATTATCTTACCCAGGAAGGATCGCTTGATTTTTCCTGCCAGCAATTTAAGTTTAATAATTCTCCTGCGAATGCTATAGGCGTGCTGATCGTCGGCCCTCCTTCGCCTTCAGTAACGGGCGGTTGCGGTGC